>DASTVH010000074.1:0-4395 GCA_035759195.1 Candidatus Limnocylindrales bacterium | reverse complement strand
GGCTGATGCGCTCCGTGCCTCCCGTCGCCGGGATGTACCGCGATGCAGCAACTATCCGGTCTGAAGGGGCTGGCCCTGTATCACCCATTGGTACCAGCGCCCCCACGCGGGGCCCTTGCGGCGTTCGGCGGTAGGGTGCGGTTCCGACGGGTCCGGGCCGGACCGCGAATGGGACCACCGGCGCTGTCGATGGGTACGCGAAATGGCCCGGACCGGATCCGGGGCGGCGGCGACGCCGGTTGGCTGCCCGGCGGTCCCCCGTCGTGGTCGCGGGCATCGCAATCCCTTGTCTCGTTGGAGCGATCCTGCCCTCCGCTGCGGGGGCACACCGCGTCAGCCACGGCCCATTCCGTTTCGGCGACGTGGCAAGCGGCCCGGAATCGAGCCCGCCGCGGCTACAGGAGCGGCTGCGGCTGGGGCGTGCCGCCCGGCCCTTCGAGGCCGACGCCGCGCCGCTTCGGCGAGACGGAGTAGGCGATCGAGCCCAGGATGATGATCGAGAGCACGCTGATCGCCCGGTCCACGAGGGTGATCGCGAGCGCCTCGGGTGCACTGACGCCGTAGACGAGCGTCAGGACCGCCACCACGCCGGTCTCGACCACCCCGATGCCGGCCGGCGTCAGCGGCACCGCCGTGAGGAGCGATCCCGTCAGGGCGACGAAGAAGGCCCCGCTGATGCCGAGGTGGACGCCCTCGAACCCCAGCGCCTCGACGACGAGGTAGAGGCGCATCGCCTCGGTCGCCCAGATGAGCCCGGTGATTACGACCAGGCGGGGCAGGGCCCGCATCCCGACGGCCGAGAAGACGCCCTCCTCGAAGCGGTCGTAGAACTCGGCGACCGTGTGCGGCAGCGGCAGGGCCGTGATGACCCGCCGCCCGAAGTTGCGCATCGTGAGCAGCCCGGCGGCCAGCAGCACGACGACGCCGACACCGATCGCGAAGACGACCTGGACCTCGCCCGGCAGCCGGCCGCGGAAGCTCCAGTAGCCGGCGGCGAGGCCGAAGACGACGATCGCGAAGAGGTCGAGGACGCGCTCGATGAAGACGGTCCCGAACGTCCGGCTGAGCGACACCGTGCTGTTGATCTTGAGCAGGTACGCCCGATAGATGTCGCCGAGCTTGGCCGGGACGAGGCAGTTCACGAGCCACGAGATGAAGATGATCTCGGTCGCGTCGCGGACCCGGAGCGGATAGCCGGTACCGCGGATGAGCGTCGCCCAGCGCAGGCCGCGGAGCGGGAAGCCGAGATAGAAGATCCCGAACGCGGCCAGCAGCAGCAGCGGGTTCGCCTGGAGGATCAGGCTCGGCAGCTCGTCGAGGCGGAAGCCGGGGAGCGCCCGGACGAACAGGAAGAGCAGGATGATCGGCAGGACGAGCGAGATGATCGTCTTGGGCTGGCGCAGGCGACGGCCGAGCGAGAGGGACTCCGCGCTGACCCGGTCGGCGTGGCGCCGCTCCTCCTCGACCCGCCGCTCCATGCCGGAGCGGCGTTCCGGCTCGTGGCTCCGCCGCAGGCGACGGCGCTGGCCGCTCCGGCGGTCGAACCCCGAGCGCCGCTCGGCGCCTTCATCGGGTTCGGTCGGCTCCGCCGCGGGCGGAGCCGGAGGCGGCTCGGTCGCGTCCCCGCCGCCAGGCCCGTTCATCGGGCGCTCGCGATCCGGCCTCGCCCCCGGCCGCGGGCCCGCTGGACGAGTTTCGCGAACGGCGTCACGGCCCGGACGAAGTACGTGGCCCGACCCGTGACGAGCTCCGCTGCCGGCAGCGCGGCGAGGAGCCCGGCCGGGGTCGAGGGGTCGCCGTCAAGCGCACAGTAGGCGACGCCGACCTCCATCACCGAGTGCGCGTCGGACACCGCCACGCCCGGGACTCCGTGTTCGAGGGCGAACGCGGCCGCCCGGTCGTTGCCGTCGCCGAGCATGACCCGGGCGTTGTGGACCTCGACCCAGTCGACCTCGCGCGCGAGCTCGACCAGCGCCGGGGAGGCGTGAAGCGAGCCGCGGAACCGGTCGAACGGATGGGGGATGCCGACGAGCGCCGCCTGGGCCCGCGTCTCGGCGATCGTCTCGGACGCCGACAGTCCGCTCGGGATCGAGCGCTCGAGGAACAGGCAGATGAGGTCGCCGTCGCGCGTCCTGACCTCCTGGCCGACGATGACCGCGAGTTCGGGTGCCTCGACCCGGGCGATCCGGGCGGCCTCGAGCGCCCCGTCGATCCGGTCGTGATCGGTGACCGCGAGGTGGGTCAGGCCGCGGGCGTTCGCCGCCCGGACGACCGCGGCGGGAGCCGCCAGCGAGTCGAACGAGGCGCTCGTGTGGCAATGCAGGTCGACGAATCGCCGGGTCGACCGCGTCGGCGGAGCTCCGCCTGCGAGACCCCCGTCCACTAGACCTGCGAGACGAGCGACTTCTTGAAGAAGTCGAAGTGCTCGAGGGCGAGGCCGGTCCCGATGGCGACGCAGTTAAGCGAGTTCTCGGCGACGTGGCAGGGCACGCCGGTCACCTGGGTCAGCAGCTTGTCGATGTTGCGCAGGAGCGCCCCGCCGCCCGACATGACCATGCCCTTGTCGATGATGTCGGAGCTGAGTTCGGGCGGCGTCTGCTCGAGGACCAGCCGGACGGCCGTCACGAGCTGCTGGAGCGGCGCCTCGATCGCCTCCATCACCTCGGAGCTCGTGATCGGGATCGTCCGGGGCAGGCCGGCGATCAGGTCGCGGCCGCGGACCTCCATCTGGAGCTCGCGCTCGAGCGGCAGGGCGGTCCCGATCTGGATCTTGACCTCCTCCGCGGTCCGCTCGCCGATCATGAGGTTGTACTTCTTGCGGATGTACGTCGCGATGCTCTCGTCGAACTTGTTGCCCCCGACCCGCAGCGAGGTCGAGACGACGATCCCGCCGAGGGCGATGACCGCGATCTCGCTCGTCCCGCCGCCGATGTCGATGACCATGTTCCCCGACGGCCCGCTGATCGGGACGTTGGCCCCGATCGCCGCGGCCAGCGGCTCCTCGATGAGGTAGGCCTCCTTGGCGCCGGCCTTGAGGGCCGCGTCGCGGACGGCCCGTTTCTCGACCGAGGTCACCCCCGCCGGGACGCTGATCATGACCTCCGGCCGGCTGAAGCCGATCCGGCCCTTCGTCGCCTTGGCGATGAAGAAGCGGAGCATCGCCTCGGTGATGACGTAGTCGGCGATGACGCCGTCCTTCATCGGCCGGATGGCCTGGATGTTGCCGGGCGTGCGCCCGATCATCTCGCGGGCCTCCTCGCCGACGGCCACGATCCGGTTGTCGTCCGAGACCGCCACCACGGACGGTTCCGTGATGACGACCCCCTTGCCCTTGACGTAGACGAGGACGTTGGCCGTGCCGAGGTCGATGCCGATCTTCATGAGCTGGTCGAGTCAGTCCCTTCTGCGAGGCGCTCGATCCTGGCGCCGAGATCCAGGAACTTGCGCTCGATGTTCTCATACCCCCGGTGAACGTGATGAGCCCCGTGGATCGTCGTGGTCCCCTCGGCGGCGACGGCGGCCAGCATGAGCGAGGCCCCGGCCCGCAGGTCGCCGATCTCGACGTCCGCCCCGTGGAGCGGCGTCCGGCCGGTGATCGAGGCGTGGTGGTCGTCGTGGAGCTCGGCTCTGGCACCCATCCGGTTGAGCTCCCCGAGCCACTCGAGACGGTCCTCGAAAACGGCCTCGTGAACGTTCGAGACGCCCTGCGCCTGGGTCATCAGGACCGACGTCGGCGGCTGGAGGTCCGTCGCCAGGCCGGGGTAGGGCGCGGTCTCGATGTCGTATGCCCGGAACCCGGGGTCGTCGATCCCGCTCCCGTCGACCTCGATCGTGTCGCGGCCGCAACTGATCCCGACGCCGACCCGGCCGACGACCTCGACGAACGCCGCGAGGTGGTCGCACGGTGCGCCCGAGAGCGTGATCCGGCCGCCGGTGACCGCGCCGGCCACGACGAACGTGCCGGCCTCGATCCGATCCGGGATCACGCTGTGCTCGGCGCCGCGGAGGCGGCGCCGACCTTGGATCTCGATCGTGTCGGGGTAGGTCCGCTCGACTTCGGCGCCCATCTTCTGGAGGAAGGCGATGAGGTCGTCGACCTCGGGCTCCTGGGCGGCCGGCCGGATGATGGTCTGGCCGTCGGCGAGCGTGGCCGCCAGCAGGGCATTCTCGGTGCCCATCACCGACACGAACGGGAAGCGGACCTCGGTGCCGCGGAGGCGCCCCGGCGCCGTCGCGAAGTAGTAGCCGTTGCGATACTCGATCTCGGCGCCGAGCGACCGCATCGCGTCGACGTGGAGGTCGACGGGCCGCCGGCCGATCCGGTCGCCGCCGGGGTTGCTGATGATGACCCGGCCGAACCGGCTCAGGAGCGGTCCGAGGAGCATGAAGCTCGCC
>DASTVH010000073.1:0-3565 GCA_035759195.1 Candidatus Limnocylindrales bacterium | reverse complement strand
GCGCTGAGCGGTGGTGAGCTGTGAGGTGGTGAGCATGTCGAAGACCCTGGCATCGCGGACGGCAGACCGCGCCCGTGGGAGCCCTGGTCAGGCCCCTGGTCCTCGGACCGGGTGCGATAGCTCCAGCAGCGCGATGAGATCAGGGATGTCGTGTCCGGCGCCGGGAGGTTCCAGGCCGGGCGCGAGCCCGTTGACTGTGATGTCGCGGGCGCGCAGCTGGTCGGCGACGGCGGGAGCGATGGCCTTCGAGGAAGTGGCGAAGACGATCGCGCCACCACGACGAAGCTGACGCGCCGCCTCCTGGTTGACGATGGAGCTGCCGCGAGCCGACGTGTGGACGACAACGTCGACGCCGCCGAACGCCGTCTTCGTCTCGTCGAACAGGCGCGCGACGTCGAGCTCGTCGGTGACGTCGGCGCGCACGGTGAGCGCCATGCCGTTCGCGGCGACGATCTGCTCGACGGCGGCTTCGGCTTTGCCCTGGTCGCGCAGGTAACCGACGACGACGGCGTAGCCGCGGCTCGCGAGCGCCCACGCGATCTCGTGGCCGATCCCGTACGAGCCACCAATGACGATCGCCACTGGTTCGGTTCGCGACATGCGAATCACTCTGGCCGCGATCGCTCGTCGTCGCGCCGGGGGAACCCCGGGCGCGATCCCTGGTCGAGCCGACCAGGGTGATGTCCAGGGTTCCACGGGCGCGACGTGCGGACGAGGCGATCACGCTTCGTGCCGTCATCGAACCGAGGAGACCGACATGGCCGTCACGACCGAAGCGTCGGCGAACGCCACAGCGATCCGGCCGTTCACGATCGAGTTCCCCGAGACGGAGCTTGAGGCGCTGCGTGCGCGCATCGCCACCACGCGCTGGCCCGAGAAGGAGACGGTCACAGACCATTCGCAAGGTGTGCCGCTCGCGATGATCCGGGATCTCGCGCGCCATTGGGCGACCGACTACGACTGGCGCCCGTGCGAGGCAAAGCTGAACGCCCTTCCGCACTTCATCACCGAGATCGACGGGCTGGACATCCACTTCGTCCACGTTCGTTCGGACCACGAAGACGCGCTGCCGATCATCGTCACGCACGGATGGCCGGGCTCGATCATCGAGCAGCTGAAGATCATCGATCCGCTGGTCAACCCCACCGCACATGGCGCGAGCGCAGCCGACGCCTTCCACGTGGTGATTCCCTCGATGCCGGGCTACGGGTTCTCGGGCAAGCCGACGGAGACGGGCTGGGGGCCGGAGCGCATGGGCCGAGCCTGGGCGGAGCTGATGAAGCGCCTCGGCTACACCCGCTACGTCGCCCAGGGCGGCGACTGGGGTGCGTTCGTCGTCGACCAGATGGGCTTGCAGGCACCCGCGGGGTTGCTCGCCATCCACACCAACATGCCTGCCACGGTTCCGGCTGACGTCGACAGGGCTCTCCTGGCGGGCGAGTCGCCGCCATCGGGTCTCTCGGTCGAGGAACTGCGCGCCTATGAGCAGCTCGTCAGGACCTTCAAGCAAGTCGACTACGCGAGGTTGATGGCGTCGCGCCCACAGACGCTTTACGGCATTGCGGATTCACCCGTCGGCCTGGCCGCCTGGCTGCTCGACCACAACGACGCCGACGGCCAGCCGGCCGCCGCGGTCGCCTCGGCTCTGAACCGGACCGCGAGCACCACGGGCGAGCTGACGCTCGACGAGATCCTCGACAACATCACGCTCTACTGGCTGACGAACACCGGGGTCTCCGCGTCTCGCCTCTACTGGGAGTACAAGGGCGGCTTCTTCAACGCCAAGGGCGTCTCCATTCCGGTGGCCGTGAGCGTCTTCCCCGGCGAGCAGTACCACGCCCCGCGGAGCTGGACCGAGCAGGCCTACCCCGACCTCATCTACTTCAACGAGGTCGACAAGGGCGGGCACTTCGCCGCCTGGGAGCAGCCGCAGCTGTTCTCGGAAGAGGTCCGCGCGGGGTTCCGCTCCGTTCGCTAGATCACCCCGTTCGCCAACCCGCAGCTACTAGGAGACGCACATGGCCGTTCCAACCTCGCACGAGCCGCCGACCGCAGTGGCCGACGCCGCGACGATCCGCCCCTTCCGGATCGAGGTCCCGCAGGAGGAGATCGACGAGCTTCGGCGGCGCGTGCGGGCGACGCGGTGGCCGGACAAGGAGACTGTCAGCGACCGGTCCCAGGGTGTCCAACTGGCGAAGCTTCGCCCGCTCGTGGAGTACTGGGGCAACGGCTACGACTGGCGCAAGGTCGAGGCGAAGCTCAACGCGCTGCCGCAGTTCATCACCGAGATCGACGGGCTGGACATCCAGTTCGCGCACATCCGCTCGCCGCATCGCGACGCGATGCCGCTGCTCATGACGCACGGATGGCCGGGCTCGATCGTCGAGCTCCTGAAGGTCATACGACCGCTCACAGACCCGACGGCCGACGGCGGGCGCGCCGAGGACGCCTTCCACCTCGTCCTTCCGACGATGCCCGGCTACGGGTTCTCGGGCACTCCTTCGACGGCCGGCTGGGGCCCGGCCCGGATGGCGAGCGCGTTCCACGAGCTCATGGTCCGGCTCGGCTACCAGCAGTACGTCTCCCAGGGAGGCGACTGGGGCGCGATCATCTCGGAGCTGCTCGCGGTCGAGGCGCCCCAGGGACTCCTCGGCATCCACATCAACATGCCGGGGACGGTGCCGCCGGATGTCCTCCGGCACCTCCGCAACTTCGACCCCGCGCCCGCCGAGCTGTCTGAGCGCGAGACGATCGCCTACGACCACCTGCTGCACTTCTACCGCGACGGCTTCGGCTACGCGGCAATGATGAATCAGAGCCCGCAGACGATCGGCTACGCCCTGGCGGATTCGCCGGTCGGGATGGCGGCGTACTACTACGACAAGTTCGCCGAGTGGACCGACAGCGGCGGCGAGCCCGAGAAGATCCTCACGTACGACGAGATGCTCGACGCCATCTCCCTCTACTGGCTGACCAACACCGGGACATCGGCGTCGCGGTCGTACTGGGAAGGCGCGCAAGCCGGCGGCGGCCCGTTCGACGCCTTCGAGATCTCGACTCTCCCGGTCGCGGTCACGGTGTTCCCGGCCGAGATCTACCGCGCGCCGCGGAGCTGGGGCGAGCGGGCGTTTGGCAACCTCGTGTACTGGAACGAGGTCGACAAGGGCGGCCACTTCGCAGCCTGGGAGCAGCCGCAGCTCTTCGCGGAGGAGGTCCGCGCGGCCTTCAGGTCGCTTCGGTAGTGCGCCCAGCGGAATGCTCAATCGGCCAGGCCCGGCATCGCGCCCTCGGCAAGCTTGAGACGGGTCCAGACATTCATGTTGATGACGACGGCGACGATCTCGAGGATCTCATCCGGACCGAAGTGCTCGGCAAGCGCGTCGTGAAAGCGCTGGAACGCCGCATCGCGATCGGTATCGGCGGCGCGGGTGAGCGCCTCGGTATAGCGGAGCGCCGCCTGCTCGGCCTCGGTGTGAAGCTCGGTCTCCCACCACGCGGTCAGGGTGTCGATCTTGGCCTGCGGGATGCCCGCCTCGCGCGCCGCCCCGTAGTGCAGGTTCAGGCA
>DASTVH010000072.1:0-23449 GCA_035759195.1 Candidatus Limnocylindrales bacterium | reverse complement strand
CGACGTGAGCTCGCCGCGGCCGGCGCGCAAACGGTCGGCGAGGTCGTCGGGGAGAGCCGGCGGCTTCTGGCTCCGACGCCGGTGCGGGGCGGCGCCCGGACGTTCCACCTCGCGGCGGTCGTCGGGGCACCGCCGTGGTCGGCGTCTCGCGCCCGCCGGGCCGACCCGGCGGCGGCCGGCCGCGACGTCCCCCGCCAGCCGGCCTCGCCGCTCGAGAAGAATCTCGTGGCCGCACTCGGCGGCCAGGCTGGCTTCTCGGCGGGCGGTCTCCGCCTCTCGACCGCCGATCGCTCCTTCGGTGCGGCGCTCAGTGGCGCCCTCGAGCGCGGACGTCTCCGCGGCCCGATCCGCCTCGAGCTGCGCGGCGCCGCCGGCCAGTCGTTCGGTGCCTTCGCCGGCCCTGGACTGGACCTTCGTCTCGTCGGCCAGGCGAACGACTACGTCGGCAAGGGTCTGTCGGGCGGCCGCCTCGTCGTCGCTCCCGAGTTGGACCTCGCCGCCGACCCGAGCCGCCAGGCGATCGCCGGCAACACGTGCCTCTACGGCGCGACCGGCGGCCGGCTCCACCTGATCGGCCGGGCGGGGATGCGGTTCGCCGTTCGAAACTCCGGCGCTGAGGCGGTCGTCGAGGGCCTCGGCCAGCACGGGTGCGAGTACATGACCGGTGGCGTCGTCGTCGTCCTCGGGCCGGTCGGGGCGAACTTCGGCGCGGGGATGACCGGTGGCCGAGCGTACCTGCTCGACCCGGACGGCCGCCACGTCGCCGCGCTGGACGGGCGAAGCGTCGGCGCGACCCGGCTGTCGGCCGTCGCCCGCGAACGACCGGATGGCGTCGCCCTCGTCGACGAGTTCCGGGCACTCGTCGAGGCGCACCGCGACGCGGGATCCGCCCTCGCCGCCCGCCTCCTCGCCGAACGCCACGAGCCCGAGTCCGACGTCTGGCTCGTCGAGCCGCGGACCGCGGCAGCGGCGGGCGCCGCCGTCGCCCAGGCCCCGTCCCCAAGCCGCGAGACACGCGACCGAACCGCGGTCCCGGCCGGTGGGGCGCTTCGAGGCGCCGCAGCCGTCTGATCACCCCGGCCCGACGGCGCGTCGATCCGGGTCGCATGATGGCGCGATGACGACCGAAGCCTCGATCCGGGCGGCCGCGGAACGGAACTTCGTCGGCGCGTATGCCAAGCTCGTCGAGCACGTCGCCGGGGCGGAGCTCCGCACGTTCGGCGCCGTGACCGCCTTCACGACCGGCGTCCCGATCGGGATCTTCAACGGCTGCATCGCACGAATCCCGGCGGATCCTGGCGAGATCGCGGCGGCGCTCGACTGGGTGGCCGAAAGCGGCGTTCCGCACTGTCTCTGGACGCCCGATGTCCTGGCGCCCGCTGTCGCCCCGGTCGCGGCGGACCGTGGCATGGAGGCCAGCGACTGGATTCTGCCCCACATGGCACTGTCGTCGCGGGCGCAGGCGCCGCCCGGTGCCCCAGGCGTGAGTGTCCGGCCGGCAGACGATCCCGGCGCGCTCGCCGAGTTCCGGGGCGTCCTCGTGGCCGACGGCATGGCATCCGACATGGCGGCGCGCCTCTTCGGTGCGTCGCTGCTCGACGACGAGGACGTGTGCCTCTTCCTCGCGGCGCTGGACGGTCGTACGGCGGGAACCGCGATGGCGATCCGGACCGGGGATGTTGCCGGGGTCTATGCGGTCGAGACGACGACCGATGCCCGTCGGAGGGGCGTCGCGACCGCCGCGACATGGGCCGCGGTCACCGCGGGTCGGGCCTGGGGCTGCGACCCGATCGTGCTTCAGTCCAGCCGGATGGGCTACCGCGTCTACGAGGCGATTGGGTTCCGGACCGTCGCCCGCTACGCGATCTTCCGAGCTCGTTGAGGCGAGGACCGGCCGACTTCGGCGCCACGGGGGCGCACGGCCGTAACCGGATCGCAACCCCGATGCCGCCGCGCCGCCGCCGACCCGAGCGGGCGACGACGCCTAGAGTCCCTAGACAACGGGGGCGAGTCTTCCTCCCCCTCTCGCTCCCGCTCCCTCCGAACGAAACGAGACGCAGATGATCCACCCCTCCGATCCAGAGCTTCGCCCGGTCAAGGCCGTTCGCGACGGCCGTGGGGCGCCGGTCACCTGTGCCGACTGCGGTTGTCGGCTCCAGGCCGTCGGTCATCCCGGCGAGGAGGCTTGGTTCCACTTCAGCCCGCTCGCCGGTCGCGACGCCCGCGGGTGCCGGATCGACTGCGCCGACGCGGCGCACGACATGCTCGGCCGACCGGCCCTCGCCCTCGCCTGACCGAGCGCCCGCGCTCGAGCGGCGGCGCTCCGATCTCCGCCCCACGCCCGCGGCTAGTTCGACGTGCCGTCCTCGGTATCGATCCGGTAGCCCACTCCCCGCACCGCCACGATCCGCGGCCCGCCGGCGCCCTCGACCTTGGCCCGCAGGCGGGCGAGATGCGGCTTGAGCCAGAGCAGGTCCGGGTCCGATTCGGCCGGCCAGCCGGCCCGCGCGAGCAGGTGATGGGGGACGATGTCGCCCGCCGCCCGGACGAGCGCCTCGAGGAGCCGGAACTCCGTCGGCGTCAGGACGAGCGCGGTCTCGCCGACACGCGCCTCGTGGCGGGCCGGCTCGAGCGTGAGCGGGCCGGCCGAGACCGGCCCGGAGCTCGCCGCGCCCGCGGCCCGGTCCACGCGTCGCATGACGGCCGCGATCCTGGCCAGCAGCTCGGCCTTGCCGAACGGCTTCACGAGGTAGTCGTCTGCGCCGATGCCGAGCGCCTTGACCTTCGCCGCTTCGGCGCTCTCGCCGGACACGACGAGGATCGGCGCCGAGCCCGAGGCCCGGATCTGGCCGGCAACCGTGAACCCGTCGGGCCCCGGCATCGCGAGGTCGAGCAGGACGAGGTCGGGCGACTCCTCGCGGAACCGCTTCACCGCCGTCAGGCCGTCGTAGGCGGTGATCACCTGGTGGCCCTCGGTTCCGACCAGCGCCGTGATCGCCCCGACCATCGCCGGGTCGTCGTCGACGACGAGGATGCGAAGAGGACGGGTGGAGATCGTCATCATCAGACGTTACACCGAGGCCGCGGCCGGCAAAGCGACGACGAACCGCGCGCCGGTCGGGTCGGCCGGCTCGCACCACAGACGGGCGCCCATCGACTCGGCGAGGCGCTTCGCCGCGTAGAGGCCGATCCCCGAACCGCGCGCCGTGTGCGTCTCGCGGCGGGCATACGGCTCGAAGATCCGCTCTCGCCACTCGGCCGGCACGCCCGGTCCCTGGTCGGTGACGCCGATTCGGACGAAGCCCTCGACGATCGAGCGATCGAGGGTGATCGTCGTCTCCGGCGGGGCGTACTTCACCGCGTTCTCGATGAGGTGCTCGAGGATCTGGCGGAGGCGCGGCGGGTCGGCCAGGGCATGGATCCCGATGCCCGGCCGGACGTCGAGGCGATGCTGGCGGAGGATCGGCTGGATCGAGGCGGCGACCTCGTCGATCGTCGCCTTGACGTCCGTCGGAACGACCGCGGCCGGGACGTCCGGCACGATCCGGACGGAGGCGAGGATCGAGTCGACGAGCCGGTCGAGCCGTTCGACCTGCTCCATCGCCGCGTCGTGCCAGGCCCGGCGCTGGGCGCGCCGCACCGGGTCCCGCGACTCCCGGCCGTCGAGCGGCGGATCGTCGGCGAGCAGCTCGGTGTAGGCCCGGACGATCGCGAGCGGCGTCCGCAGCTCGTGGGTGACGAGGGCGATGAGCTCGCCCCGCGCCTCGTCGATCTTGCGGAGCTGCTCGACGCGGGCCTCTGCCTCCGTCTGCTGGCGGCCCTTCTCGACGATGCCGGCGAGCAGGTCGGCGACGGCGCGAAGCTGGGCGACGTCGTCGGGCGTGAAATCGCGCGGCTGCTCGGTCTGGACGTTCAGGACGCCGACGACCTGATCGTGCCAGCTGAGCGGCACCGACAGCATCGAGGCGATGAACCGCCGCTGGTCGAGGCCGCGGACCCACAGGAAGCGGGGGTCGGCGGGGACGTCGGGGATGACGAGCGGCTCGCGGGTCGCCGCGACCCGGCCGGTCACCCCCTCGCCGAACGGGACGCGGGCCCGTCCGATCTGGAACCGATCGAGCCCGTTCGTCGCGGCGAGCGTCAGGTACGCTCCGTCGCGGTCGAGGAGATAGAGCGAGGAGACGTCGGCATGCAGCACGTCGCGGGTGCCGTCGACGACCGTCTCGAGCAGCTCGTCCCAGGTCCGGGCGGTCGTCGCCAGGCGCGCGACGTCGTGGAGGAAGCGGAGCTGGGCGAGCTGATCCGCCTGTCCGCCGCGTTCCACGCGGTCCCTGGTGCTCCGATCGGGTGCCGCCATGGCGATCACGATACAAGCGTAAGGAACGGATCGGCGAACGGAGGTTGCGGCCGCGTGGAGGCCGCGATGCGGAACGGTTCCGGCGCGGCGGGCCCGGCGTGAGCGCTCGGACGAACGGCCGGGCGGCCGGCCGAGGGGCACCGCCCAATGTCGCCGTCCGGGCCGAGCCGACGACGGTCGGGACGGCCCGCGCCCGCGACCGGCTGGCGCTCGAGGTCCGGCTGCTCGGCTCGCTCCTCGGCCAGGTCATCGCCGAGCAGGCCGGGCGCGACCTGCTCGATCTCGTCGAGAGGATCAGGCTCACGACGATCCGGATCCGGCGCGAGGGCGACCCGGCGGAGCGCGAGTCCCTCGCCGCCACCCTGGCCGAACTCGATGTCGACCGGGCCGAGGTCGTGATCAAGGCCTTCAGCCTCTACTTCCGGCTCGTCAACCTTGCCGAGGAACGCGACCGGGTTCGGGCCATCCGTCGCGAGGAGCGGGCTGCCCGGGACCGGGCGCCCGCGGACACCCTGGCCGGCGCGGTCGCCACGCTGCGCCGCGCACGGCTCGAAGACGACGCGATCGAGGCGACGCTGCGGAGGCTGCGGATCGTGCCGGTCCTCACCGCCCATCCGACCGAGGCCCGCCGTCGAACGCTCCTCCTCGCGCTGCGCCGCGTCGATCGGCTCCTGGGCCGGCTCGACGATCGCGAGCTGCCGCTTCGCGAGGACCGCGACGTCCGCCGCCGGCTGCGCGAGGAGATCACGCTCCTGTGGCGGACGTCGGACCTGCGGTTCGTCGCCCCGACACCGCTCGACGAGGTCCGGACGGCGCTCGCGTTCTTCGACGAGACGCTGTTCGGCGTCCTGCCCCGCGTCCTGCGGGCCGCCGACGCGGCGCTCGACACACCCGGCCTCAGTCCCCGGCACGGCGAAGCCGCCGATGCCGGCGCCACCGGCAGCCGCCCGCCCCGGGTCGAACCGTTCGTTCGCTGGGGCTCGTGGATCGGCGCGGACCGCGACGGCAATCCGGCGGTGACTGCCGAGGTCACCGAACGGACCCTCCGGATCCACGCCGACCATATCCTGCGCGGCTACGAGACCGCGGCCCGGCGGTTGTCCCAGATCGTCGCCGCGGCGAGCGCACCCGATGCGGTCGCCCGGCCCATCGCGACCCGTCTCGGCCACGACGCCGAACTCATGCCCGAGCTCGACCGGCAGCTCCGCCGCCGCTTTCCGCACGAGCCCTACCGTCAGCGGTTCGGCTTCATCGCGGAGCGCCTCCGCCGGACGCGCGCCTTTCTCACCGCCCAGCCGGCGCCCCTGACCGGACGCTACGCGTCCGCCGCGGACCTCGACACGGAGCTCGTCGAGGTCCAGGAGGCGCTGGCCGCCGACGGCCTCGGCCGGGTCGCCTGGGGCGACGTCCAGGACCTCCGCTGGCAGGTCCGGACCTTCGGGTTTCACCTCGCCTCCCTCGAGGTGCGCCAGCACAGCGCCGTTCACGCCGCGACCCTCGCCGCGATCGGCAGCCGTTCCGACGCGGCCGCGGACGTCAGCGCCGGCGTGACGGCGGCCGAGGTGCTCGAGACGTTCGCGGCGATCGGTCCGCTCCAGGCCCGCTACGGCGGGGCCGCCGTGGAGCGCTACATCATCAGCTTCACCGCGTCAGCCGACGACGTCCGGGCCGTGCTGGAGCTGGCGGCTCGGGCCGGGCTCGACGAGCCGCTCCCGCTCGATGTCGTCCCGCTGTTCGAGGATGCCGCGACGCTCGAGTCGGCCGGTTCGATCCTCGGCGACATCCTGGCCGACGAGCGCTACCGCGAGCACGTCCGGCGGCGCGGCGACCGCCAGGAGGTGATGCTTGGCTACTCCGACTCGAACAAGGAGTCGGGCTACCTCGCGGCGAACTGGCTGCTCCACCGCGCCCAGGCCGCGCTCGCCGACGCCGCCCGACGGCACGCCGTCGATCTCACGATCTTCCACGGCCGCGGCGGTGCGATCGGTCGCGGCGGCGGGCCGTCGAACTGGGCGATCCTCGGGCTCGCGCCGGGCTCGCTCGACGGGCGCCTGAAGCTGACCGAACAGGGCGAGGTGATCGCCGGCAACTACGCCGACGCGACGATCGCGCTCCGTCATCTCGAGCGGCTCGCCGCGGCGACGCTCGTCGCCTCGAGCGAAGAGCATGCGGCGCGGGTCGCGGCGGTCGAGGCTTCCGGCGAGCCGATCGTCGAGGAGCTCGCCGCCGTCTCGCGGGCCGCCTACCGGAACCTCGTCGTCGACGATCCGGGCTTCGTCTCGTTCTTCCGCCTCGTGACGCCGATCGACGAGATCGCGAAGCTGCGCCTCGGGTCGCGGCCGGCGGCGCGCGGACGCCCGACCGCCCCTGGGGGGTCGGCCGACGCGCCGCCGACGATCGCCGGCCTGCGGGCGATCCCCTGGGTGTTCGCCTGGTCGCAGGCCCGGATCGACCTGCCCGGCTGGTTCGGGCTCGGGACGGCCCTCGAAACCTGGTCCGATCGCCACGGCGAACCCGGTGTCCGGGAGCTCGTCCGCCTCCACCGATCATGGCCCTTCTTCGGCGGGCTGCTCGACAACGCCGAGCTCTCGCTCGCCCGGGCCGACATCGGCGTCGCCCGCCAGTACGCGACGCTGGCCGTCGGCGCCGAGCATGCCCGCCGGTGGGACGCGATCGAGGCCGAGCACCGCCGGACCGTGAGCTGGCTGGCCCGGATCACCGGCCGCGAGCACCTCCTCGCCGACGACCCCGAGCAGCGGCGGCGAATCATCCTGCGCGATCCCTACGTCGACTCGCTCTCCGCACTCCAGGTGATGCTGCTCGAGCGGCTCCGCTCGAGCCCGCGCGACGACCCCGAACGCGAGCGGCTACTGCGCCTCGTCCAGCTCACGGTGAACGGCATCGCGGCCGGCCTCCAGGCGACCGGCTGACGAGCGACAGGCCGCCGCGGTCGGGCGACCGCCGCAGCGGAGGACCGCGGTCTCAGGTCGGCAGGCCGATCGTCTCGCCGTGGCGGGCCACGACCGGCGTCGCCGATCCCCGCGCGAACCAGTACGCCGCCCCGGCCCCGGCGACCCGCCAGCCATCGCCGTCGCGGGCGATCACCCCGGTCCGTTCGTCGAGCCCCAGGTAGCCGAGCCCGTCGGGGGCCAGCCCATCGAGCTTCGCCTGCCACGAGAGCCTGCGGACGTCGTCGTAGTGGGGAACCACGGCGAAGCCGCTGACGAAACCGAGGCCGGCGATCCCGCCGTGGGGCGTCCACGACCAGTCGGCAAGGGCCATGCCGCCCGCACTCGCGCCGGCGATCAGCGCGCCCCGCTCCCGCGCGGCGCGCAGAGCCCGGCCCGCCGCGGTCGCGGGACCGAGAAGGGCCGGCACGAGGTCGGGGTCGCCGCCCGGCAGGTAGATCAGGTCGGCCGACCGCAGCAGCTCGGCGCAACCTGCGTCCTCGGCCGAGGGCCCGTCGATGATCATCGCGGGCCGAACCTCGATCGAGCGCTCGACCGCCGCCGCCCGTCGCTCGAGCGCCCCGACGCCGTTCGCCGCGGCGAGCTCGGGCCGGCCGCGAGCGCCGGCCGTCGGAACGACGACCGCCCGGATCGGCCGTCCCGGGGCGGCGGCCTCGAGAAGCGCGTCGAGGAACGGCTCGTCGCCGGGCAGGAACTCACCGCCCCCATGAAGTCCGATGGGGCCCATCAACAGCCGCGAGCGCAGGGAGCCGGCAGCACCGCGCGATGATACGTCGGCCCTGTCGCGGCGCCGTCGCGCCTAGGATGCGCTGCCCATGTACCGGTTGCCCCGCGTCACCGCGCCGATCGCCGCCTGGCTCGAGCGCTGGTCGGCGATCCTGCCGCTCCTCGTCGCGGAGTTCGTCGTGTGGCTCGGGTTCGGGGCGCTCCTGCCGGTGATGCCGCTCTACTTCCGGGACCACGGCGTCGACCTCGCCACGCTCGGCGTGGTGGTCGCCGCCTGGCCTGCCGCCCGGCTCGTCGGTGAGCCGATCTTCGGCTGGCTGGCCGATCGGTATCCACGGGTGCCGCTGATGGTCGCCGGCAACATCGGCTCGGGCATCTTCCAGTTCCTGCCGCTCGTGCTGATCGGTCCCGCGGCGTTCATCGTCCTGCGCGCGCTCCAGGGGCTCTCGACCGCCGTCTACGACCCGGCGGCGCGGGGCTACATTGCCGACGCGACGCCGGCCGACCGGCGCGGCGAGGCGTTCGGCCTGTACGGCGCGGCCCAGATGGGCGGCCTGCTCTTCGGGCCCGCGATCGGCGGGCTCGGCGCCGCGGCGTTCGGCGGGATCGGGTTCGTGTTCGTCTTCGGGGCGATCAGCTCCTTCATCGCGGCCGCGGCGGTCGCGCTCCGGGTCCGCGAGGCACCGACGATGCCCCATCACGGCGCCCCCTCGTTCGACGCGGCCGAGTTCCCGGGCCGGCCGGCCTTCGCCAGCGACGACGGCCTCGACCCCGGCGCCGCGGCCGCCGGCCGGGCCAGGCGGAGCCTCGCCAACCGGTTCCTGATCGCGGCGATCGTGATCAACATTGGGGGCAACTTCGCGGCCGGTACGTACGACGTCGTGTGGAGCATCTTTCTCGACGGCCTGGGCGCGGGCATCGAGCTCATCGGGCTCACGTTCGCAATGTTCGGGCTGCCGATCCTCGTCCTCTCGCCGTGGTTCGGGCGGCGGGCCGACCGCGGCGGCCTGCTGCGCTACGTCGTCATCGGCGGGCTGGCGCCGGCGGTCACCGGCTATCTGTACACGCTCATCGGCGAGCCGGTGCTTGCGGTCCCGCTCATCCTCGTCGAGGCGACCGGCTTCGCGATGCTGACCCCGGCCCTCTTCGCGATGGTGGCCTTGGGCAGTCCGCCGGGCCGTTCCTCGACCGCCCAGGGGATATACGGCGCCTCGGGCACGACCGGCTTCGTCGTCGCGTCGCTCGTTGCGGGCGTGCTCGCCGAGGCCGACATCCGCCTCCCGTTCTACGTCTTCGCGGCGGTCATGCTCGTGACGCTCCTGCTCGGCCTCGCGATCGGCGGCCGGCCGCTCCGGCGACTCCGGCCGTCACCGGCCGAGGTCGGCGCAGCGTAGGCCGGCGCGGCCCGGCTGCACGCCAGGTGCATCAGGTGCAGGCGCAGGAGCCGGCCCGGTTCGGGCGACGTGGCCTTCGCGCGTTTGACCGATCGGGGTCGTGCCGCTAAAGTAGTGAGTCGCGGGGTGGAGCAGCGGCAGCTCGTCGGGCTCATAACCCGAAGGTCGGCGGTTCGAATCCGTCCCCCGCAACCAGCCGCCTTTTCCTGAACCCCGGTCCCGACCAACCGGGGTTCTTCCTTTGTCCCCGGCTTTCCGCCGCGTTCCCGTCAGTCCCAGCGGAACGTCCGCGCGGCGATGGCGGTCGAGACCAGCCCCCACGCGGCGAGGACCGCCAGCCCCGCCGCGGGATCGCCGCCGGCCGGTGATCCGAGAGCGACCCGGAGCGCGTCGGACAGGGCGGCCGCCGGCAGCAGCGGCGCCACCGCGGCGAGGGGTTCCGGCAGGTGGTCGACCGGGACGACGATCCCGCCGAGCACGAGCGTCGCGACGAAGAGGCCGTTCGCGACCGCGAGCATCGCCTCCGCCCGGAGGACGCCGGCGAGCAGCAGGCCGAGGCCGGCGAACGCCAGCGTCCCGAGCAGGACGGCGACGACGACGCCGATCGGCGAGGCTCCCTCCGGCGCCCGCCAGCCCAGGAGCGCGACCGCCACCGCGACGAGGGCCGCGACCTGGATCGCCTCCACGACGAGGACGGCCGCGACCTTCGCGGCGATGAGCTCGGGCCTCGACAGCGGCGATCCCCCGAGCCGCTTGAGCACGCCGTAGTGGCGGTCGTAGGCGGTCGTGATCCCGAGGCTGACGAGGCTGGTGGCGACGACCGCGAACGCGATCGATCCGGGCAGGAGAAAGTCGACGGGCCGGCCCGGAATCGAGAGGAACGTGACCGAGGAGAAGAAGAGCAGGACGACGACCGGCAGGACCGCGGTCGCGAGGAGCGTCTCGCCACGACGCAGGGCAAGCCGCAGCTCGGCCGCCATCATCGCGGCCGTCGCCTGCGGGACGCTCGCGGCGCGACGACTCATGCGAGGATCTCCGGCGCGCCCTCGGCGGCCGCGAGGATCTCGACGTACCGTTCCTCGAGCGTTGCCCCGCCTGCGCGCAGCTCAGTGAGGAGGAGGCCGCGGTCCTCGCACCAGCGGGCCAGCGCCGCGACGAGCGCAGGCGTGGCCGCGCGCCCCTCGATCCGGTAACCTCCGCCGCCCTCGGCGGCGACCGGGCCGAGTCGCTCGGCCAGCGCCGCGAGGTCCGGTGCTGCGAACGGCACGGCGATCCGAAAGCGCAGGACCGGCGGCCCGCCGCCCGCCAGCGACGCGGGTGAACCCTCGGCCACGATCCGGCCCCGGTCGAGGACCGCGATCCGGTCGGCCACGCGCTCCACGTCGGTCAGGTCGTGGCTCGCCAGGAGAACCGTCACACCGTCGCCGCGGAGCTCGTCGAGCAGCGCCCGGATCAGGGCTCGTGCCTCGACGTCCATGCCCGCGGTCGGCTCGTCGAGGATCACGAGCTCCGGCCTGCCGACGAGGGCGAGGGCGACGCCGAGTCGCTGCCGCTCCCCGCCCGACAGCCGCCGGAACCGCGTCGAGCGGGCCCCCGCCAGTCCCACCCGCTCGAGCAGCTCGCCCGGGTCCCGCGGCGCGTCGTGGAGCCGGGCATGGAGGGCGAGGACCTCGCCCGCCGCCATCCGCGGGTCGATCCCACCGCCGCCCTGGAGCATCAGCCCGACGCGCGCCCGGTGGTCGCGCGACCCGCGGGCCGGGTCGACCCCCAGCACCCGGACCCGCCCGGCATCGGGCCGCCGGTAGCCCTCGAGGATCTCGACGGTTGTCGTCTTGCCGGCCCCGTTCGGGCCGATCAGCGCGAACGTCTCGCCGGCCGCGATCCGCAGTGAGATCCCGCCGAGCACGTCGCGATCGCCGTAGCGCTTGTGGAGGTCCTCGATCTCGACGGCCGTGGACGCCGTGGCGGCATCCGGCCCGGTCACGACCGGCCCGCGATCAGGGCGTAGTGGCGTTCGAAGTCCCCATCCCGGACCTCGCCGATCTGGATCCCGCGCAGAATCCCGTCCCCGTCGATGAAGTAGGTCTGGGGCCGGGCGACGACGCGGTAGGCGCCCTTGATCGCGCCGTCGGGATCGATCACCGTCGGCCAGTCCGCCGCCTGATCGGCGACGAACTGTCGGGCGAGGTCGGGTGGGTCGGCCATGAGGATTCCGACGAGGACGACGCCGTCCGCTTCGTGCTCTGCGAGCTTCGCCCTGAAAAGTGGGAACTCGTCGCGGCACGGGACGCAGGTCGGACCCCAGAAGTTGACGATGACCGGCCGGCCGCGAAGGTCGGCCAGGCGGAACGCCTCGCCCTCGAGCGTCATTCCGGCGAACGTCGGTGCCGGTTCGCCCCGGGCGATCGTGTCGACGTCGCCGCCGGGCCGGGTCAGGGCCACGATCGCGACGACCGCCACCGTGACGGCAAGAGCCGCGAGCAGGCCGACGACGACCGGTCGCCGGTCGGGGGCGGGGCCCATCTCGTCAGGTGCCGGCGATCAGCTCGCCCTTCATCAGGTCGGGGTGGATCGAGCAGATGAAGGGGTACGTCCCGGCCGGGATCGGCGGGACGTCGTAGACGCGGACCTCGATGCCGGGAAAGTCCGGCCCGTCGAAGAGCTTGCTGCCGTCCGCGGCGAGGATGTCGACGTCGTGCGGCGTGCCGGGATCGCGGTTGTCGAGCGCCAGCTTGAAGGCGGTGTCGGCCGGGACGTTGAGCGTCGCGAGATCGAATTTCACGGCCTCCGCGACGATCGTGATCTGTCCGGCCGGCGCGGACGGGCCGGCCGGGGGCGGCGATCCACCCTCACCCTCGCCGGCTCCGGCCGAACGCGGCGGGAACCAGCCGGCGTCGAGCACGACCGCGGCCACGACGGCCAGCGTCATGAACAGCAGGATCCGCTTCGGCCAGCGCGGTGGCGGCTCGTTCTCGAGGTGGCCGATCCGGTCGGCGGCTTCGACGTGCCGGTACTCCTTCCGGGCGTCGTTGAGCCAGCCGAGGAGCGTGACGATCGTGAGGATCAGGCCGACGCCCAGGACCCAGCCGCCGAAGACGAGGCCCGCGAACAGGACGGCGAGCGCGAGCGAGATGAGGATCGGCCGGAACGACGGGCCGGGCATGTGGACGCCCGGCGGCGGGCCCTCGTGAACGACGGCCGGCAGCTGCCGCTCCTCGCCGGCGACGCGGTCGTAGTCGACGAGCGCCTCGCGCCCCCAGTAGAGCAGCGTGAGGGTCAGAGCGACGACCCCCAGCAGCAGGGTCAACCCGCCGAAGACGAGGCCGAGGAACAGGAGGAACGCCCCGATCCCGGCGAAGATCGGAGCATAGCTCGGCCCAGGCATGTGGACGCCGGGCGGCGGGACCGGCTTCCGGCGCCCCCCGCCCCGGCGGGTCGGACCCGCGGTCGCCCAGGCCCAGGCCACCCGCCCCAGGAGGAGCAGGGCGACGACGGCGATGACGACCGGGAGCATCGCGATCACCGAGCCCCAGTCGGGGATCACGAACCGGGCCGTGAACTCGAGGATGCCGTTCCAGATCTCCTCGATCACGGGATCACCAGGTTCGGGACTCGATGCCTGGGAATCGCCGCGCGCTCCCCGAGGCCCGGGGCCGAGCTCCGCGAGGCCATCAGTCCGAGGGAGATCCGGCGATCAGGACGTAGAACATCAGCGCCGTGGCGATGCCGAGGGCCGCGAGCATCGTCACGCCGGCGTAGTCGAGGTGCCACTCACCGAAGTAGGGGATCGCCCAGTAGGCCGCGGCGACGGCCACGAACCCGAGGCCGACGAGGATCGCGTTGCGCGGGTGCTTCAGCGGGTGCATCAGGCCTCCTGCCTACAGGATGTAGAGCGTGGAGAAGAGGGCGATCCAGACGACGTCGACGAAGTGCCAGTAGAGCGACGTCGCCTCGACGGCATCGTGGTGACGGGCCGAGAACTGGCCGGCGAGGCCCCGATAGAGGACGACCGAGAGCATGATCGCGCCGCCGAAGACGTGGGCGCCGTGGAAGCCGGTCAGCGTGTAGAACGTCGTCCCGAAGACCCCGTCCGAGAGGCCGAAGCCGAGCGTGACGTAATCGAAGATCTGGCCGATCAGGAAGACGATGCCGAGGATGAGCGTGACCGCGATGTTCCGGATGAACGCGGTCCGGTCGTTGCGCCGGATCGCCCACACCGCGAACTGGCAGGTGAACGAGCTGATGACGAGGATGATCGTCAAGACGAGCGCAAACCACGGCTCGGCGTGAAGGTTGAAGTGCTCGGCGAGCTCCGCCGGCTCGGTCGGCGGCCAGGGCGTCGTCGAGGCGCGGACGCTGAAGTAGGCGGCGAACAGGCCCGAGAAGAACATCACTTCGGAGCAGATGAACAGGATCATCCCGAGGATCGGGTTGCTGATCCCGCCCCGCTGGTCGTGGGCCAGGCCGGAAACCGGCGAATGCTCCTCGGTGGCGGCGATGGCGCGCGTGTCGGAGGTCACGTCGGCGTCCTCGTCAGTGGGTCGGCTGCGGGGCGGGGCCCGGGTCGGGCAGGACGGCTGCCGGCTTCGTACGGCCGTGGCGCACGTCGAACAGCGGCCGCTCCGAGCGGATCTCGGGCAGGTGGTCGAAGTTGTACGGCGGAGGCGGCGAGGTCGTCGCCCACTCGAGGGTGTTCCCCTCCCACGGGTCGTCGCCGGCGATCCGGCCGCTGCGCAGCGAGATGAAGACGTTCCACAGGAACGGCAGGACGCTGGCGGCGATGAGGAAGCCGCCGATCGTCGCCGCGAGGTTCAGGTCGTTCCAGCCCATGTCCGAGGCATAGTCGGCGATCCGGCGGGGCATGCCGTCGAGGCCGAGCTGATGCATCGGGAAGAACGTCAGGTTGAATCCGATGAACATCAGGACCCACTGGACCTTGCCGAGGCCCTCGTCGAGCATCCGTCCGGTCATCTTCGGGAACCAGTAGTACAGCCCGGCGAAGACGCCGAACACCGACCCGCCGAAGAGCACGTAATGGATGTGGGCGACGACCCAGTACGTGTCGTGGATCGCGAAGTCGACCGGCACCGAGGCCGAGAACGCGCCGTTGATCCCGCCGATCAGGAACATCGACAGGAAGCCCAGCGCGTAGAGCAGCGGGGTCGAGAACGTCAGCTTTCCCCGCCAGAGCGTGAAGACCCAGTTGAACATCTTCACCCCGGTCGGAACCGCGATGAGGAACGTCATGAAACTGAAGAACGGCAGGTAGACCGCCCCGGTCGTGAACATGTGGTGGGCCCACACGGAGAAGCCGAGGGCGCCGATTCCGGCGGTCGCGAAGACGAACGCCTTGTAGCCGAAGAGCGGCTTGCGGCTGAAGACCGGCAGGACCTCGCTGACGATGCCCATCGCCGGCAGGATCATGACGTAGACCGCGGGGTGCGAGTAGAACCAGAAGACGTTCTGCCAGAGGATCGCGTTGCCGCCGCTGGCCGGGTCGAAGAAGTGGCCGCCGTAGTTGCGGTCGATGAAGAGCATGATCAGGGCGCTCGTGAAGACCGGCGTCGCCATGAGCACGAGGACGGCCGTGACGAGGACCGTCCAGACGAGGATCGGCATCCGGAAGAGCGTCATCCCCGGTGCCCGCATCTTGAAGATCGTGACGAGGAAGTTCACCGCGCCCAGGATCGAGCTCGTCCCGATCAGGGTCAGGCCCATGAGCCAGAGGTCCTGTCCGGCGCCGGGCGACCCCAGCACGCGGTCCTCCGACAACGGGGCGTAACTCGTCCAGCCGGCGGCCGCGGCCCCGCCGGTCACGAAGCCCAGGAAGAGAAGAACGCCCCCGAGCGGCAGCATCCAGAACGACAGCGCGTTGATCCGGGGGAAGGCCATGTCCGGCGCGCCGATCTGGAGCGGCACGACGTAGTTGCCGAAGCCGGCCAGGATCGGGATCACGAACAGGAAGATCATCACCGAGCCGTGCATCGTGAAGATCTGGTTGTAGAGGTGCTCGTCGGTCAGGAACTGGAGGCCCGGCTGGGCCAGCTCGGTCCGGACCAGGAGGGCGAGGATCCCGCCGAGCAGGAAGAAGATGAACGAGTTGACGAGGTAGAGGATGCCGATCTTCTTGTGGTCGGTCGTCGTCACCCACTCGTACAGGCCGCTGCGGTAGGCGGAGGCGGCGGGCGTCAGCGCGGTGGTCGCCATCGGTGCTCCTTACTGGACCGTGAGCGTGCCGGTCATGAGCTGAGGGTGGACCGAGCAGTGGTAGGGATACTGGCCTGCGGGCAGCTGCGGCACCGAGTAGTCGCGCTGCTCGGGCCCGTTGAAGACCTCGCCGTCGAAGAGCTTGGCCCCCGACGCGTCCAGGATGTCCACGTCGTGGGGCGTGCCCTGGTCGCGGTTGTCGAACCGGATGACGAACGGCGCGTCCGCCGGCGCGGCGAGCTCCGTCTCGAGGAATTTCACGCCTTCGGCGGTGACCGTGAGGACGGGCGCGTCGACCGCCCCGCTCGGTGCGGGGGTCGGCGAGGCGCTGGCCGCCTCGAGCTTGCCGTCGTACCAGGCCTGGAACTGGTCCGGCGCGAGGGCATGGACGTCGAAGACCATGATCCGGTGGCCGGTGCCGCACAACTCGGCGCACTGGCCGCGGAACGTCTGGCCGGCCTCGTCGGCGTCGATCGTCAGGTCGAATTCGTTCACGATCCCGGGCACGACGTCGCGCTTGAAGAGGAACTCCGGGACGTAGAAGGCGTGGATGACGTCGGGGCTCGTGAGGTAGAGGTGCGTCGTCCGGCCGGCCGGCAGGAAGAGGCCGCCCTCGTCGCCCGTCGGCGCGGTCTGGGAGAAGAGGACGGTTTGGCCGTCCTCGGCAAGGTAGTCGAAGGTCCACTGGAACTGGCCGGCGACGGCGCGGACGCGGAGGTCCGGCTGGGGCGACGTGGCCTCGACCGTGTTGAGCGTCTGCCACGAGATGAAGAACAGGAAGATGACGATCACCGTCGGGACGATCGTCCAGATGATCTCGGCGAGATTGTGGCCGTGGGTCTGGGGCGGCAGCTCATCGTCGCCGGGCCGGCGCCGGTACCGGACCACAGACCAGATGATCAGCGCCTCCACGACGAAGAAGATGACGGCGGCGATCGCAAAGACGATCGTGTAGAGCGAATTGATCTCGGCCGCCTGGGCGGTCGCCGGATCGGGCGGGAAGAAGCTCCGGACGACGGACTCGCCATTGAGGATCAGCCAGACGGCGAAGGCAGCGAGGGCGGCGATCGCGACGATTCCCGCCAGGATCGCTCCGAACGATAGCCGCGTGCCGGGCCTGCTCGACATGGACTGTCCTCGAACTCGACGTTGACGGTCCGGCATCCACTCGGGATGACGGGGCTGGGGAGCCGCTGGGTCTGGGCCAAGGGGCACCGCCCGGGCTGGGGCCGGGCAGGCGCCCATGATACCCGGACGGGAACGGCGGAGCATGGCCGGGCCCGCTCGGGCCGTGCGTGCGACGATGGCCCCGATGACCGCCCCGATCCCGCCCCGATTCCGCTCGCCGCGGACCCGCTCGCGATGGCTCGTGGCGCCCGCCGGGCGACTGGTGGTTGCGCTCGCCGCGACATGGCTGAGCGTCGTGCCGCTGGCCGGTCCGGTGATCGCCCACGGCGAAGTCCCGGCCGAGCCACCGACGGCGGCGAACCTCCTCCTCGGCTGGTCGTTCGAGCCGGCCGTCCTCCTGCCGCTCCTGGCGGCGGCGACGGCGTGGACCTGGGCCGTCCGCCGAGTGAACCGGGCGCACCCGGCCACACCCGTCGCCCGCCGGAGGACCGTCGCGTTCCTCGGTGGTCTGGCCGCGATCGCCGTCGCCCTGCTGTCCGGTCTCGAGCGCTACGACACGACGCTCTTCTCGGTGCACATGATCCAGCACCTCCTGTTGACGCTCGTGGCGGCACCGCTCCTGGCTCTCGGCGCGCCGATCACGCTCGCCCTGCGCGTCGCGACGCCGAACGTTCGCCGGCGATTCCTGCTGCCCATCCTCCACTCCCGCGTCGTCCGGGTCCTCGCCTTCCCGGTCGTCGCCTGGGCCGTCTTCGCCGCGGTGATGTGGGCCAGCCACTTCTCGCCGCTGTTCGACCTCGCCCTCGAGGACCGCCTCGCCCACGATCTCGAGCACGGCCTCTTCCTCGGGAGTGCGCTCCTCTTCTGGTGGCCGGCGGTCGCCCTCGATCCCGCGCCGTGGCGGATGAGCCATCCCGCCCGGATGGCCTACGTCTTCCTCCAGATGCCCCAGAACACGCTGCTCGCCGTCGTCATCCTCAACGCTCCCGCGCCGCTCTACCCGCACTACGCGACGCTCGTTCGCGATTGGGGCCCGACGGCGCTCGCCGACCAGCAGGTGGCCGGATCGATCATGTGGCTCGGCGGCGACCTCCTGTTCCTCGCCGCGCTCGCCGCGCTGCTGGCCGGCTGGATGCGCCACGAGGATCGCGAGACGGCCCGGGCGGATCGACGCCTCGACCGCGAGCGGGAGGCGATCCGCGAGCGCGAGGCACACGTTGCGGCACGAGCCGGCGAGGGGCGCGAGCGGTCCTAGACAGCCTCGCGCCCCGGGATCGGGGCGGCCAGGTAGGTGGCGTACGCGTCGGGATCGACGTTGCCCCCGGACACGACGGCGACGACCGGGCCGGCGTCCGGGTTCAGGCCGAGCGGTCCGGCATGGAAGGCCATGGCGGCGGCCGCCAGGGCACCCGAGGGTTCGGCCACGAGGCGACCCTCCTCGGCGACGAGCCGGACGGCGGCGGCGATCTCGTCCTCGCTGACCGTGACGATGGAGTCGAGAAGCCGCGAGAGATGGGCGAACGTCCGCCGGCCGAGCGCCTGGGTCCTCGCTCCGTCGGCGATCGTCCGCGAGACGTCCGCGGCGGACCACGCGACGATCCGTCCCGCCGCCAGCGAAGCCTGGCCGTCGGCGGCAAGCTCCGGCTCCACGCCGATCACCCGGGCCTCGGGCGCCAGTGCGCGGATCGCGACCGCGACGCCGCTGGCGAGGCCGCCGCCACCGACCGGGACGAGGACCGCCGCGACGCCCGGCAGGTCCTCGGCGATCTCGAGCCCGACCGTGCCCTGGCCGCTGATGACCCGGTCGTCGTCGAACGGCGGGATGACCGCGAGGCCCCGCTCGGCGGCGATCCGCTCGGCCACCTCGCGCCGCTCGTCGCTGGCGGTGCCGACGACGACGACCTGAGCGCCGTCGGCCTCGACCCGTTCGCGTTTGATCCGCGGCGCGTCCGAGGGCATGACGATGACGGCCCGCGCACCGAGCAGACGGGCCGCCCGGGCGACGCCCTGGGCGTGGTTGCCCGACGAGTACGTGATGACGCCGCGCCGCCGCTCCTCGTCCGAGAGGCCCGCCACGGCGACGTAGGCGCCGCGGATCTTGAACGCGCCGATCGGCTGGAGGCTCTCCGCCTTGAGATACCGGCGCGCCTCCGGCCGCCCGAACGGGACGAGAGGCGTCCGGAGGGCCACGCCGCGGAGGGTGACGGCGGCGGCCCGGATCCGGTCGACGTCGACGAGCCCGTCCGCGTCGCGCTCGACGGCCGTCATCCGCCCCTGCCGACCTCGCGCTGGCAGTCGATGCAATGGGCCGCCCAGGGAATGGCCTCGAGCCGCTCCGCGGCGATCGGCCGCCCGCACCGGACGCAGGTGCCGTACGAGCCGGCCTCCAGGCGGGCGAGCGCCGCCTCGACCGCCGCGAGGTGCTGCTCGTTCTTCTCGCGGAGGGCCAGGTCGCGTTGCTGCTCGAAGACGTGGGTCGCCGCTGCGGCCTGCGACCCGTACGTCATCTGACCGGGGGACTCGATCTCGACGTCGAGCTCCGCCCGGAGGCGGTCTCGCTCGTCGAGCAGCGCCCGGCGCGGATCGATCGACGGAGCCTGCTCGGTCATCGCCGAATCGTACGCCGCCGCGGCCCCGCCGGCGGGCTCGCCGCCGCGGAGCGTCCGGAGGGCCGCCCGCCGGCGGCCCCATGGACCGGACGGAACAACCGCCCGTGAAGCCCCGGTTTAGCCGCAGCTAAGCGCCCTGAGGCATGCTGGCGGCCGCGGCTACGGGACCGGGCACTCCCTCGTCGGGGGTCGGCCGCGCAGTGGCCGGCACCGGGAGCCGGGCCGGAGGACCGCTCATGGTCAGTCGAAGATTTGCCCGCGTCCGCGCGCTCGCCCTGCTCGCCGTCCTGGCCGCCGTCGCACTCGCCACGGAAGCTGCCAAGCGCTGGCTCTGACCCGGCCCGGCTCGTCTCCTGCCGGACGGATCAGGTGCGACCCCCGGTGAGCGATCCGGAGTCGCCGGTCAGACGCGTGGCGATGTAGACCGGGACCGTCGAGAGCGCGATGACGATGACGGCGACGACGTTGACGACCGGGGACGGGTCGCGCTGGAGCAGGTTCAGGATGTAGATGGGGACCGTGCGCTGGCCGCCCGTCGTGAACGTCGTGACGATGACCTCGTCGAACGAAAGGGCGAACGCCAGCAGCCCGCCGGCGAGGAGTGCGGTTCGGACGACCGGGAACGTCACGTAGCGAAACGTCTGCCACGTGTCCGCGCCGAGGTCCATCGACGCCTCCTCGATCGATCGCGAGCTCCGGCGCAGGCGGGCGATCACGTTGTTGTAGACGAGCACGACGCAGAACGTCGCATGGCCGACGATGATCGTGAACATCGACAGGCCGAATCCGAGCGACGTGAACGTCGCGTTCAGGGCCATGCCGGTGACGATGCCCGGCAGGGCGATCGGAAGGATCACGACGAACGAGATCGCCTCCCGGCCGAAGAAGCGGTAGCGCTGCACCGCGAGGGCGGCCAGCGTGCCGAGGACGAGTGCGATCGCGGTCGCCCCGGCGGCCGCCTGGAGCGAGGTGCCCATCGCCGCCCAGAAGCCCGGATCGGCCAGCGCTCGACCCCACCAATCGAGCGTGAAGCCGGCGATCGGCCAGGCCAGCGCGCGCGCCTCGCTGAAGGCGTAGATCAGGATGGTCGCAAGGGGGACGTAGATGAAGGCCAGCACCCCGATCGTCGCGAGTCGGAGCGCGATCCTCGTCACCGTCGAACCGCGCATCAGAGCGACTCGAACGCGCCGAGGCGCCGGGCGACGAAGAGGTACACGATCATCACGAACACCGGCACCGTCGCGAATGCCGCCGCGAACGGCAGGTCGCCGGCGATTCCGACGTTGGCCTGGACGACGTTCCCGATGAACTGCACGCTGCTGAGCTGATTCGGCGCGATGTAGTCACCCATCGTCAGCGAGAACGTGAAGATCGAGCCGGCGACGACCGCCGGAAAGGCGAGCGGCAGGATCACTCGCCGGAGCGTCTGCCACGATCGGGCGCCGAGGTCGCCGGACGCCTCGAGGAGCGAGCCCGGTATCCGCTCGAGGCCGGCGAAGATCGGCAGGATCATGTACGGCAGCCAGAGGTACGAGAAGGTGATCCAGAGGCGGATCTCACCGTCGGTGACGCCGGGGCCCTGCAGCCCGAACGGCGCGAGGAGCGCGTTGAGCGGCCCGTTGTCCTGGAGGATGATCCGCCAGGCGAAGACCTTGACGAGGTAGCTCGACCAGAGCGGCAGCAGGACGGCCACGACGAGCCAGCCCCGGACGCGGGGCGAGGCCACTCGGGCCATGTAGTACGCGATCGGGAAGGCGATCAGCGCATCGGTGATCGTCACGGCCGCCGCGATCGCCAGCGTCCGGACCGTGACGTTCCGAAAGACCTCGGTCCCCAGGAGCCGGCCGTAGTTCTCGAGGGATGGCTCGTAGACGATGTTCCGGGTGAACGGGTCGACCTGCCAGAACGAGTTGACGAAGAGGATCGCCAGCGACCCGAGGTAGGCGACGACGAGCCAGCCCAGCGGCGCCGAGAGGAGCGCTCCGAGCTGGACGCGCGGCCTTGCATAGAGCCAGGCCGCCAGCCGGCGGCCCCTGGCTGGGGGACCCGTCGCGGTCATCCCGCCGGGGTCTCGGGAGGAAGGCGGCGTCATCTGTCGGTCGGTCGCAAGGATGCTCCCCGGCGGCCGACGGCCACCGGGGAGCGGTTCGCCGGGCTGCGCTCGAGCCTCAGCCCTTGATCTCGGTCCAGGCGTTCACCCATTCGGAGAAGTCCTTGCAGACGGCACCGCGGCTGTCACCACAGTCCTGCTGTGGCGTGGCCCAGTAGTAGACCTTGCTGAAGTAGTCCTCGTCCTCGGCATGGAACGTCTCGCAGTGGCCGGGGCTCAGCTTCTCGGCCTCGACGCAGCCCTCGGCCGAAACCGGCGCCTCCCCGAAGTACACCGTTGCCGCCGCGTTCGCGGCCGGCGAGATGATGTAGTTCATCCACAGGTACATGCAGTTGGGGTTCTTGGCCTTCGACGAGATCATCCACGTATCGGACCAGCCCGTCGCGCCCTCCTTCGGGAGTGTCACCTCGACCGGCACGTCGTCGGCGTCGAGCAGGTTCTTGATCACCTGCCACGTCGTTCCCACGACAGTGTCGCCGGCGGCGAATGCCGCCTGCTCGTCGGTGTAGAGCGACCAGTACTTGCCGATGATCTCGCGCTGCTGCTTGAGAAGGTCGACTGCCGCGGTGAACTGCGCGTCGTCGAGCTCGTACGGGTTCGTGATCTTGAGCTCCGGCTTCGTCGCCATCAGGTAGACGGCGGCGTCGGCGATGTAGATCGGCGCGTCATACGCGGTGACCTTGCCCTTGTACGGCGAGTCAGGGTCGAAGACGACACCCCAGCTGTCCGGAGCGGGCTCGACGATGTCGGTCCGCCACATCAGCAGGTTCGCGCCGCGACCGTGGGGCACGCCGTAGGCCACCCCGTCGACGGTGTTGTGGGGCTTGTTCTTGAGGCCCTCGAAGACGTTCGCGTAGTTCTCGATGAGCGAGAGGTTGACGGCCGAGACGTCGCCGGCGGCGATCAGGCGGTTCGTCGCATCGCCGGACGCGGAGACGCCGTCGTAGTTCCCGGACTTCATGAGCGTGACCATCTCGTCCGACGTGTTGCCGAGGGTCGCGTTGACCTGGCACCCCGTCTCGTCCTCGAACGGGGCGACCCAGTCCTCCTCGACGTATCCGGCCCAGGCGACGAGATTCAACGCACCTTCGCCGTCGCCGATCGACTGCGGCAGGTTCGGGGTGGCGGACGCCGCCGGGGCGCCGCTCGAACACGCCGACGCGAACAGGGCCAGCCCCGCGACCGCGACGGCCACCTTCCGGTAGCGCATGCTCCTCCTCCTCGCGTCGACGCCGACGCGGCTAGCGATCCCCATCGTCTGCGATGGGGAAGTTGTGCTGTCGCTTCCAGACGAGGCGGACAGCCTTGCCTCTGAGCGCGAGCGCCTCGGTCGAGGACGTCGCGAGGTTCTGCTGGGTCACCACGAGTTGTGCCCCGGCGTCGAGTGCGACGACGAAGCGCGTGTCCGGCCCGAGGTAGACGACCTCCCGGATGACGCCCGGGGCCGAGGTCTCGTCGGCGGCCACGGCTGCGTCGGGCTCGGCGAGCCGGATCTTCTCGGGCCGGACGGTGTACGTGCCCGCCCTGCCGACCACCTGGCGGGCGACGTCGCCGGCGAGCAGGTTGGATGCGCCGACGAAACCGGCGACGAAGCGAGTCGCCGGACGCTCGTAGACGTCCGCCGGTGAGCCGACCTGCTCGATCCGACCGCTGTTGAACACGGCCAGGCGGTCGCTCATCGTGAGTGCCTCCTCCTGGTCGTGGGTGACGTAGATGAACGTGATCCCGACGGCCTGCTGGATCGCCTTGAGCTCGATCTGCATCTCCTCGCGCAGCTTGAGGTCGAGCGCCCCGAGGGGCTCGTCGAGGAGCAGGACCCGAGGCCGGTTGACGAGCGCCCGGGCCAGCGCGACCCGCTGCCGCTGGCCGCCGGACAGCTGGCCCGGCTTGCGCCGTTCGAAGCCCTCCAGGCGGACCATTCGGAGCGCCTCGCCGACGCGTCGGGTGCG
>DASTVH010000071.1:0-15723 GCA_035759195.1 Candidatus Limnocylindrales bacterium | reverse complement strand
GCGGTTCGCCAGGCGGCTCCGCTCGGCCTCGACCACCCGGCGCAGGATCCGCGGCAGGCCCAGCGGTTCGCCCTCGATCTCGACCGCGCCCCGCTCGGCGCGTGACAGGACGAGCAGGTCCTCGACGAGGCGATGGAGCCGATCGGCTTCGGCCTCGACGTCCTCGATCGCCCGGGTCCGTACCGCCGGATCGAGCGTCTCGCCGCGTTGTCGGAGCATCTTGGAGAGCCCGTAGATCGTCGTGATCGGGGTCCGCAGCTCGTGGCTGACCACGCCGATGAACGCGTCCCGCAGCTCGTAGGCACGCCGCTCGGCCGCGTAATGGTCGGCAAGCTCGACCGGCCCCGAGAGGATCCGGACGATCGCCTCGAGGATCTCGAGATCGGCCTCACTGAACGCCTTCGGAAGGACCGAGTCGATCTCGAGGAGGCCGATCCCCTGGCCGCGCCGGACGATCGGCACGGCGAGCCAGGAGCGGATCGCCTCCTGCGACGGGGCGCCCTGGACGCGCACGCCCTCGCGATGCATGTCCGAGATCAGGCGCGATTCGAGCGTCTCGACGACCGACCAGCTGGCGCTCGGCCCCCGTCGCAGCCGCTGGCCCAGCGCCTCCTCGGCGAACCGGCCGACCGCAGCCCGGACGACGAGGTCGTCGCCTTCGACGAGGGCGATCGAGCCGCCGGTGAGCGGTGCGATCGAACTCAGCCGGTCGAGCGTCTCGTGAAGGATCTGGTCGAGATCCCGCTCGCCGGCCGCGGCGCTTGCGATATCGATGATGAGCTGGGAGGCAGCCGAGGATCGACGCGCCATCGAGTCCGACTCCAGCGGCGCAGTCGGGTCCGTCACCGGGCGATCCTACAGCGTCGGCGGCGAACCACCGGCGAGGCGCCCCCCGGATCGCAGGTCGAGCGCCCGGCCCCAGTGGAGGGCCCGGACGGCGAGGAGGACGCCGAACGCGGCCACCACGAGGATGGCCGCGGCCGCAATCGCGGCGTCAAGGTCGCCCGCCTGGAACTCGGCGTAGACGGCGAGCGGCAGCGTCTGCGTCAGGCCCTCGAGGTTGCCCGCGAAGAGGATCGTCGCCCCGAACTCGCCCAGCGCCCGAGCCCAGCTCATCACGAGCCCCGCGGCGAGTGCGGAGCCGGCCAGCGGGAGCGTGACGTGGCGGGCGACGCCGATGTCGTCCGCGCCGTCGACCCGGGCCGCGTCCTCGAGGTCGGCGTCGACCGCGGCGAACCCGGCCCGGGCCGAGCGGATGTAGAACGGCGCCGCCACGAACGTCTGGGCGAGTACGACGGCGAAGGTCGTGAACGCGACGTCCAGCCCGATGGCATCGAGGGGCCCGCCGAGCAGCCCACGGCGGCCGAAGATGAGCAGCAGGGCGAGGCCGGCGACCGAGGGCGGCAGCACGATCGGCAGGTCCACGATCGTCTCCACCAGCGCGGAGCCCGGGAATCGCCGGCGGGCGAGCAGCCAGGCGAGCGGCGTCCCGAGGGCCACCGTCAGGACCAAACTGGCAGACGTGGTCGCGAGGCTCAGGGCCAGGGCGTCGAGGACGGCCGCCGCGCCCAGCGCTGCGCCGACGCCGCCGCCGACGAGGGCCCGTCCGACGAGGACGACGACCGGCAGGCCGAGGAAGAGGCCGACGACCACCGCGAAGGCCACGGCCGTTGCCGCCGTTGCCGACGGTCGGGCGACCGCCGGCCGCCGGCGGCTCACGGCGGCGCCGCGAATCCGGCCGCCGCGAACGCGGCCCGACCGGCCGGGCCGACGAGCCAATCGAGGAACGCCCGGCCCTCGGCGGCTCCAGGGGAGTCCCGAATCCCGACGCCGGCGTAGGTTGCGACGACTTCGACGCCGGCCGGCAGCGGGATCGTCGCCACGCCGGGGGTCCGGGCCGCGTCGGTCGCATAGACGATCGCGGCGTCGCCCTCACCGAGCCCGATCTTTGCGACGATCGCGGCCACGTCGTCCTCGCGGCTGACGACGTTCGCGGCGTAGCGTGCGGCGAAGTCCGCCGGATAATCGGGCAGGGCTGCGAGCCGGCCGACGAGCTGTCCGGCGTAGGCGGTGATCGGCACGCCCTCGCCGGCCGCGATCACCGAAACGCCGTCGGCGGCCAGATCGCGGGGCTCTCGCACCAGCTCCCGGTCGGCCGGGACGACGATCGCCAGGCGGTTCCCCGCGAAGGGGACAGGAGACCCGGCGGTCAGGCCCGCCGCATCGAGACGGTCCGCGTTGTCGAGGTCCGCGGAGAGGAAGACGTCGGCCGGGGCGCCCTCCTCGATCTCGACCCGCAACGCCGTCGAGGAGCCATAGGCCGCGCGGACGATGAGTCCCGGGTGCCCCGCCTCGTACGCGGCGCTGGCCGCCTCCACGGGTTCCCGCAGGGAAGCGGCCGCAAAGACGACAAGCGTCCGATCGCCGGCGCCTCCGATCGTCGACCAGCGCGCTCCGCCGCAGCCGGCCGCGGCCAGCGCGACGATCGCGAGGGTCGCCGACGCGATTCCGGCGAGTCGCCCGCAGCTCACGCCCGCTCGCGCAGGGAGGGCACCTCGACGATCACGTTCGTCGCCTTGACCACGCAGACCGCTTCGTCGCCGACCTGGAGGTCGAGCTCCTCGACTGCCTCCGCCGTCATCAGGCTCACGATCCGGTGCGGGCCCGCCAGCACCTCGACGACGGCCGCGACCCGATCATGGTCGATCCGCGTCACGATGCCGGCAAAGCTGTTGCGGGCCGATCGGGCGACCATCGGTCGCTCCGCGCCGGCCCGCCGGCGCTCTCGGAGGAGGCGAGTGACCTCTCCGATCGGGACGAGGCGCTGCCCGCCGCTCGAGCGGCTCGTCGTCAGGCGCCCTTCGGTCTCCCATCGCCGGATTGTCTCGACCGTCACGCCGAGCATCTCGGCGGCCTGTCCGACCCGGACCACGCCCGTCTCCGTCATGACACCCACCTCGTCTCTAGAGAGAGTCGCGATCATACCTCGCTATGTGGCTGCAGCGAAGCCCCGACTGCGCGAGATCCTGTCGGGTGGAGCGGGCTCCCGCCGAACCGGAGGCCACCAAGGGCTGCGAGCCGAGCCGAGAAGCGCTGACGCTCATCTGATCGGCGGGGTCTCCGCGGCACGGCGATGCCCGCACACGGCTGTTTCGGGACTCGGGACACGGGCCTTCGGGCCATCCGGCCCATGGGGCGCTCCCGAGCCGCCCCCGACGATGCAGGCCAGGGAGGCACCGTCATGCGATCGACCCGTCGAGATCGAATTCAGGCGCGCGACGAACGAGTCCTCGCGGTGGAGGCAGGCCAGGTCGTCTGCCCGCGGCGGGGCATCGTCGATCTCGAGGACTGCTTCGTGTGCCGCTCGTACCGTGGCTTCCGCGACGGCCACGTCGAAGGCCTCGTCTGCGCCGGAGACGAGGACGCGGGCATCGCCTGGTTCCTGCCCCAGCTCTGATCGCCACGGCGCCCGGGCCCCGGCCCGGGCCTCGCGCCAAGGGCGTGCACGCGCAGGGCGCGCACGGGGCCGCCCGGTGGGCCGCCCGCCGTCTCAGCCCGTGGGAGGCGACCCAGGTCGCTCCGGCTTGCTTCCGGTCCGACGCTCCTCGGTCCCGCTGTGGACGATCAGCACCGAGCTCGGCACGTGGTGCAGGACGTTCCGCGCGACGCTGCCAAGGAGCAGGCGGGCGACACCCGTCCGACCGTGCGTGCCCATCACGACGAGGTTCGCGTGCCAGTTCCGGGCAGCCGCGATGATCTCCGCCGCCGCGTCGCCTTCGCGGCGCTCACGTTCGACTGTCAACCCCTCCGCCGCCAGCCGTGCGGCCATCTCCCGGACGAGCTCGTCGGATTGCTGACGGGCGCCGTCGGACGCTTCGACGTAGAGCGTCATCATCTCCGGCGACCCGGCCTCGGGGAAGCCGGTCCACCATGGCGTTCGGACGTCGGCGATGCTCAGCACGCGGATCGTCGATCCGCTGAAGATCGGCCACCTCGTGAGCAGGGCCGCCGCGCTGGACGCCGCGCTCGAGCCGTCCCAGGCGAGGATCACCCGGTCGATGCCGTGGCCGCGGGCCACGAGCACCGGCACCGTCGAGTGGTCGACGACCTCGGCTGAGACCGATCCGAGCAGCATGTCCTGGATCGTGCCGTGACCCCGGCTGCCGACGACGATGACGTCGGCCGCCGTGCGCAGCGCCTCGCTGACGATGACCGACGCGGGCCGGCCACGGACGACGGCCCGCTCCACGGTGAGGCCCGGCCGGGCCAGCTGTGCGGCGGCAGCGGCGACCGTGCGGGTCGCCTGCTCGCGCAGGTCGTCCTCGAGCCGGTCGGCGTCGACGAGGCCGATCGCCGGCCACGGCCCGCCGAAGAGCTCGACGCCGGATTCGACGGCCTCGAGGACCTCGACGGTGGAACCGGCCGGCAGGGCGAGATTGGCGACGAGCTCGACGGCCATGCTCGCCGGGTCCGAACCGTCGATCGCGACGAGAATCCGCATGTCAGTCTCCCGTTGGCGGGCGCTCCGCGGGCCCGCCCCGCGCGCCTGCGGGCGGGGCTGCCAGCCTCATCATCGGCTGCGGCCGCGGGGGCGGCATCGGCCATTGGGGTCCGAGGCGCGGTCCGAACGGCCCAGGGGCCCGGACGCGTTCCAATCGCACGGGCGAATCCGAGCGCGCCCGGGTGGACGGAGACCCGGGCGCGCTGGTGGCCGGGCGCGGGTCAGACCCTGCCCTTCGGAACCGTGTGCCAGTACGTCTTGTTGAAGACGATCTTGCCGAGATGCCAGAGCTGGTTCGGCTTCGGTGGCTTCGGCGGATGGTCGTAGTCGAACTGGAGAAGCGTGCCCTTGCCGTCGCCGACCTCGAAGAAGCACATGACCTTGCCTTCGTAGTCGGCGTGCTTGCCCTGCGGCTCGCGGCCCTCGACGGCGGCCGTGATCCGCTCGGCCACGACCGGTGCCTCGAAGTGAGCCGTCGAGCCGGCCTTCGAGAGCGGCAGGTCGGTCGCGTCGCCGAGGGCGAAGACGTTCGGCCGACCGCCCACCTGGAGCGTCGCCCGGTCGGTCGGCAGCCAGCCGCCCGGGGCGGGGGCGAGCCCCGAGTCGATGAGGAACTGCTGGCCGCGGTGGGGCGGGACGAGGATCAGGAGGTCGTACGGGAAGTCCTCGCCCTCGAGGGTCTGGACGACCTTGCGCTCCGGGTCGATCGTCTCGACGTTGCAGAACGTGTTGAGGTGGATCCCCTTCTCGGCCAGGATCGGCGTCGCCATGTCGCTGACCGATTCGATCGTGAAGGCCCGTCCGATCGGAGACAGGAAGTCGATCTCGGACTTCTCGCGGAGGCCGCGGTCGCGAAGCTCCGATTCGATGAGGAACGCGACCTCGAGGGGCGCCGGCGGGCACTTGTAGGGCATGCCGGCAATGCCGATGACGATCCGGCCGCCGCTGAACGCGTCGAGCGCGTGGCGCAGCTTGAGGGCCGCTTCGGCGGAGTAGAAGTGGTGAGCCTCGGTGTCGAAGTGCTCGATGTCCTCGGGCACGATCCGCGAGCCGGACGCGAGCACCAGGTAGTCGTACGGCAGCGGCAGGCCGTCCTCGAGCGTGACGACCCGGGCCGCCTCGTCGATGCGGCCGACCTTGCCGATGACGAGCTCGACGCGTTTGTCGAGGAGCGAGCGCTCCTTGCGCTCGAGCCGCTCCGCCCGCTCGCCGCCCATCGCGATGTACATGAATCCGGGCTGGTAGACGTGCTGGCCGGTCGCGTCGACGACGGTGAGGTGGACGTCGCCGGCCTTGATCTGCCGACCGAGGCGGCGAACGAGCAGGTTCGCCGTCAGGGTCCCGCCGACGCCGCCGCCGACGATGAGGATCCGCTGCATGGCGGGCCTACCGGAGCTTCTCGACGATGATCTCGTCGAAGCCGTCGCGCTGCTCGATCGCGATGAGGCGGTGGCCCGCCTTCTCGACCCACTTGGGGATGTCCGTCCGGGAGCCGCTGTCGCTCGAGCGGACGGCCAGGACGGCCCCGACCTCGCTCTCGCGGATCGCCCGGATGAGCTCCATGAGCGGTCCCGGGCAGAAGGAGCCGCGGGCGTCGACGACGCGGGTGGCTGGGGCTGGGGTTGTCTGTGCGGTCACGGGAAGCCTTCCTCTCAGATGAACAGGGCGCCGTCGCCGTTGGTGATGAGCTCGATGACCGTGGCGGCGCCGGCCGGCTCGCCCAGGCCCTCGATCATGTCGTCGGGCTTGAGGCCGAACATGTCCATCGTCATCTGGCACGGGATGAACTCGACGCCCATGGCCATCGCGGCGTCCAGCAGCTCGCGCGGCGTCGCGATGTTGTACTGCTTCATGAGCTTCTTCATCATCCACGGGCCCATGCCCATGAACTGCATCTTCGACAGCTTCACGTGGTCGATGCCGGGCCGCTGCATGAACGACATCATCTTCTGCATCACGTTCTCGCCGACGACCCGCCGCTGGTCCTTCACGAAGGGCAGGAGGCCCCAGAACGTGATGAAGACGCGGCACGTGACGCCGCTGGCGGCGGCGGTCGACGAAAGGATGAGGACCGGCAGGACCTTGTCGAAGTCGCCGGACCAGTTGACGATCGTCAGCTCCTTCGCCTTCGCCTCGGGCTCGATGGCCAGATCAAGCCTCGGCTCCGGGAGACCTTCGACATCGGCGATGGCCTCGGCGAGGGGATCGACCGGCGGCAGCGTGGTCGCCGGGCGGGGTTCGAGTTCAACGGTCATCGGATTGCTCACTTCCTGCGGATGACGAAGCGGTAGACGGCGCCGTCAGTCGACGATTCCACGAGCTCGTTGCCGGTCGCCCGCGACCAGGCGGCGAAGTCCTTCACGGACCCGGCGTCGGTCGCGAGGACCTCCACGAGGGCCCCGGACGGCAGGCTCTTGATGGCCTGGGCGGTGCGCACGATCGGCATCGGGCAGGAGAGTCCGCGTGCATCGACCTGCTGGCTGATCTGGTTGACGGTCATCGATAGATCCCTTCTGCCCGGCGGGGCACTCAGATGAAGACGACGTGGCCTTCGCCGGCCGCGAGGAAGAAGGCGGTCACGCCCTCGACTCCGTCGACGAGCGGATCGAGGTCGGCGGCCTCGAGGTGGAGCAGGTCCATCGACAGCGAGCACGCCTGGATGTCGACCTCGCCGAGGTCCTTGGCCTGACGGAGCGTCTCGGCCCAGGTCGCCTGACCGGCGGCCTGCAACGCATCGACAGCCTTTCGACCGGCCTCGCCGGCCTCCGGGGCGAGGCCGTGGTCGGCGCCGATCCGGTCGGCGCGGAACGCGTCGAGCGCCCAGTACTGGAGGAAGACGTTGACCGGCTTGCCGAGCGCGGCGGCGCCGGCGGTCAGGACGGCGGCGGCCTGCAGCTTGTCGTCGGTGCCGGAGAAGAGGACCAGGTTGAGGGGCTCGTCCATCGTAGAACCTCAGTTCGTCGGGGCCTGGCCCGCGCGGGCGAGGCGAAGGGGCTCGGGGAGGATCGGCGTTGCGCCGTCGGGGGCCGCTGCGAGCGAGCGGGAGAGGCGGGCCAGGCGCGCGAGGCGCCGTTCCAGCACGGCCCGCATGATGCCGCAGGCCACGATCACGTCCGGGTCGGTCAGGCGGTAGCGGACCTCGCGGCCGTCACGCTCGGCCTCGATGACGCCGGCGTTCCGGAGCACCGCGAGGTGCTGGGAGACGTTCGGCTGGGGCAGCCCCAGCTCGGCTGCCAGGCGGCCCACCTCGCGCGGACCGTCGGCGAGTCGGTGGAGAATCTCGAGCCGCCGCGGATTGGCGAGCGTCTTGAGGACGTCGGCCTGGAGCATCGTGATCTCGTCCATGGCCGAAGCATCGATCCATGCGCATGTGCGCATCAGTGCCGGGAGTCACATGCCGGGGGGACCGATGGCCGCATTCGGGGGGCCTCGCCGCCTGCCCGGACCGATGGGGCCGACTGGCGCCCGATTTCCCACCGGATGGCGGTACCGATCCGGGCGGACCGCGCCTATCGTCGGTTCGAGGGGTGATCCGTGGGCAGGCACGCCGTGGGCCAGGGAACCTGGAGCGTACGCCGGCCGACGACCGGATGGCGTCGTCGGCGAGCGACGGCACTCCTGCTCAGCCTGGCGCTCCTCGCGGCCGGTTGCGCGACGCCGGGAGGATCGGTGCCGCCGGTCCCCGGCAGCCCGACGGCCGGACCAACCCCGTCGCGGCCGGCGAACCCTTCGGGCGAGCCGTCCGCGTCGCGATCGCCGACCGGCCCGACGGTCGACGACATGACCGAGCCGCCCGATACGACACCGACCCCTCGGCCGACGCCGATCGTGACCGGCCGGCCGACGCCGCCGCCGACGCCCGTCCCGACGCCGCCGCCGACCCCCGTCCCGACGCCCCGCCCGACGCCCCGCCCCACGCCGGTCGTGACGGCGCGACCGACGCCGACCACCGCTCCACCACCAACGCCGCAGCCGCCGAGCAAGCTCCTCTCCCACGGCTCGCGCACCGGTGGCGAGATCGCTCTGACGTTCGACATGGGCGGCCGGGTCGGCGACGCGCTCGGGATCGTGCGCTGGCTCGTCGACCACGAGGTCCACGCCACGGTGTTCATCACCGGGGCGATGGCCGACAACGTGAACACCGACGCCGGCCGCCAGGTGCTCGCCATCGTCGACGAGCACCCCGAGCTGTTCACGCTCGGGAACCATTCGTACACGCATCGCGACTTCCGGACGCTCTCCGCGGCCCAGATCCGCGACGAGCTCCGGCGGACCGAAGTCGCCGTCGCGCCCTGGTGCGCCCAGGACCTCCATCCCTTCTTCCGGCCGCCGAACGGCGGCTACGACGCCGCGGTCATGGCAGCGGTCGGCGCCGCCGGGTATCGCTACACCGTGACGTGGGATGTCGACACGATCGACTGGCGGCCGATCGTGAACGACCCACCGGGCCCGACCGCCGACCAGATCGTCGCGAAGGTCCTCGACCGGGCCCAGGGTGGCTCCATCGTCCTCATGCACCTGGGCGGCTACGAGACGTTCGAGGCCCTCCCGCGGGTCGTGGCGGGGCTGCGCGACGCGGGCTACGCCCTGGTCAGCCTCGACGAGCTCATCGACTGACTCCCACGCCCCGCCTCCCGCGCGGGGTTCGTCAGCCTCCGATGCGGGCCGGAACCCGGGCCTGCTCGAGGATCGGGCGAAGCAGATCCTCGAGCGGGCGCCCGCCGACCTGGGCGAGGTCGTAGTGGACGCGGGTGATCGGCTTCCCGACGTGCAGGATGCGGGTCAGGTCGATCGGTGTCGCGGACAGGACCCCGTCGGCGTCGACGCCATCGAGCGTCGCCTCCAGGTCGCGAACCTGGGCCCCACCGTAGCCCATCGCCGGGATCAGCGACTCGAGCCGGGGATAGCGCTCGAGCACCTCGCGGATCGAGCCGACCGCCGCGGGCCGCGGGTCGACCACCGCCGCCGCCCCGAATCGGCGGGCCGCCACGATGCCCGCTCCGTAGGTCATCCCGCCATGGGTGAGCGTCGGACCGTCCTCGACGACGACGACCCGCCGGGCGGCGATCGGCGGCCCCGAAAGCGACAGCTCCGAGCTCGCGGTCACGATCTCGGCGCGCGGGTTCAGCTCGTGGACGGCGGCCCGGACGGCGTCGATCGCGGCCCCCTCGGCCGAGTCGACCTTGTTGATCACGACGACGTCGGCGAGACGGACGTTCGTCTCGCCCGGATGGAAGCGGAGCTCGTCGCCGGCGCGGAGCGGATCGGCAACGACGACGAAGAGGTCCGGCCGGTAGAACGGGAAGTCGTTGTTGCCGCCATCCCAGAGGATGACGTCGGCTTCGAGCTCGGCTTGGCGCAGGATCGCCTCGTAGTCGACTCCGGCATAGACGACCCGGCCGGCGTCGAGATGCGGCTCGTATTCCTCGCGCTCCTCGATCGTGGTCTCGAATCGGTCGAGGTCCTCATGGCTGGTGAACCGCTGGAGGCGCTGGGCCGCGAGGTCGCCATACGGCATCGGATGGCGGACCACGACCGGCGTCAGATCATGGGCGGCGAGCAGCTCCGCCAGGTAGCGGGTGGTCTGGCTCTTGCCGGCACCCGTGCGGGTGGCACCAACGGCCAGAACCGGCCGGCGACTGCGGAGCATCGTCCGCTCGGGACCGAGGAGAGTGAAATCGGCGCCGGCCGCGAGGGCGCGAGAGGCGGCGTGCATGACGGTCTCGTGGCTCACGTCGCTGTAGGCGAAGACGACCGTCTCGACGCCGGACTCGCGGACGATCTGTTCGAGATCGGCCTCGGGCAGGATCGGGATCCCGTGCGGGTACTGGTCGCCGGCGAGCTGGGCCGGGTAGCGCCGATCGGCGATGCCCGGGATCTGGGCCGCCGTGAAGGCGACGACCTCGACGGCCGGGTCCGAGCGATACGCGACGTTGAAGTCGTGGAAGTCGCGGCCGGCCGCGCCCATGATGAGGATCCGCTCTCGCTTCATGACCCAGCCTCCCTGGTCGCGACGCCTTCGGCTCCGATCCCGGAGCCGGGAGATTCAGGGTGGCGGCGCATGCGGGCCGCTCGCCAGTGCCCTTCGGCCCCGCCGCGGTGAGCCGACCGGCGGCTCGGCGGGCAGGGATGGACCGGGCCGGGCCGGCGACCGGAGTTCCCGCACTCGCCGAGGTCGGCGAAGCCCGATCGCCGGAATGTCAGCGCAGTCCGCCGACCCGCCGCCGCCGGGGCGCGTCCCCCGCCAGCCGGCGCGCCCGGGCGACCAGCTGGCGATCGGTGAGCCGCCGCGATGCGACGGACGTGATCGACCGACTGCGCCGGTGGACCCGGTCGTCTTCGCGGAGGGCACGCTCGAGCTGCTCGCGGACGAAGCCCGGGCCCAGGATCGTCACGTCGTCGGCCTCCGGCAGGTGAACCCTGACGGCCTCGACGAAACGGGCGAGGTGCTCGCGCCGCCGCGCCTCCGCGGCCGTCTGCGACGTGCCGCCACCATGGCGAACGAGCGGGTCGTGACGGATGTGCCCGACGGACCGGCGCCGTGGCGGCACGTCAGAAGCCAGGCGTACGATCGAGGCCTCGCCGGCGCGCCACGAGACGAGGATCGCCTCCTCGGCGTCGATCCAGACGACCGTGCCGCTCGACATGGTCGTCGAGGGCGTCGCCCGGTCTGCGGCCGCCTCCTCGTCGGGCAGCCGTGGCGTCGGGCGCGCCGCGGTCACGAGCGATCCCAGGCCGGCCGACGGTCGCTTTCGAGGGCGAGATCCGCATACCGGACGCGGGCCGCCTTCTCCCAGGCCTCGCGATCGACCCGGACGCTGAAGCGGTGGCTGCCGGCGTTGAAGCTGATGTCGGGATCGTCGCGCACGGCGTGGTCGGCGTAGGTCGGGAGCCCATAGAGCTTGCCGACCGCGGGCAGAGCGCCAGCCTCGCAGCCGGGGGCGATGTCGGTCAGCTCGCCCTCGCTGAGGAGCCGGACGCGGTCCGTGAAGAGCGCGGCCGCCGCCTTCGACAGGTCGAGGTGGTCGGTGGCGTCGAGGACGACCAGGATCCGCCGACCGTCCTCGGTCATCACCCCGACGACCTTGGCGAACGTGCGCGGGTCGACGCCCTCCGCCCTGGCCGAAGCCCGGGCCGTGAAGGCTTCCTCGTGCTCGTGGATCTCGAACTCGACGTCGTTCCCGGCGAGCCAATCGAGCAGCGACATGTGGGGTCCGCTGAGGATGGTCGTGCCTTTCATCGGTGGTCCTCCTGCGTCGACGGCCTGGCATCCAGCCTGCGCGGAGGGGCCGCCGGACGCATCGGCCATTCGATGCCGGGTCGCCCTGCCGAACGGCCCGAAGCCGCTCCGGCCGGCCGGGCCGTCGTCGTGGGGACACCGCCGACCGGCCCCTCGGGACGGGCGTGATGGCTCTGGCCGCTGCGCCCGAGCGGCCGGAAGACTGGCGACCGGGCAGGGAGCGACCCGCGACGGCCGTCGAGGTGGCCCGACTCCAGGAGGACGCTGCCATGGATTACGACATCACGATGCTCGAGGTGCCCGCCCAGCCCGTGCTCTCGATCCGCGGGCAGATCGCGCCGGCGGAGATCAGCTCGTTCCTCGGCCGCTCGTTCGCCGATCTCTACGGGCGCGTCGGGCTGCTCGGCGCCGCCGCAGCCGGCCACCCCTTCGTCATCTACCACCACTTCGGCAGCGAGATCATCGATGCCGAGGTCTGCGTCCCGGTCGCCGTCGAGGTGGGCGCCTCGGGCGGAATCGAGAGCCGCGTGGTGGAGGCGGCCACGGTCGCCCGGACGATCCATGTCGGCCCGTACGAGGATCTCGATGCCGCGTATGGCGCCCTCGACCGCTGGGTCGGCGACCACCACTTCGAGGTGGCCGGCCCATCACGCGAGCGTTACCTGAACGGCCCCGACGAGGGCCGCTCGCCGGCCGGCTATCGGACCGAGATCGACCTGCCGATCGTGCCGGCGATGGTGGCCGCCCCGGTCTGACGAACGGCGGGCAGCCGGACGTCCGGCACGGGTCGGAGTGGCCCGGTCCGAGGTGACGTTCGGCCGTGGCCGGGACCCCGCGGCCACGTCGATTCTGCAGTGAGTCCTCTCGGGCAGGCGCGGAAGGAGTCGTGAGATGAAGCGCATCCTCGTCGCCTACGACGGCGGCGCTCCCGCCCAACGGGCGCTCGCCACCGGGATGGAGCTCGCGAAGCGGTTCGGGGCCTCGATCAGCGTCGTCAGCGTCATCCCGTCCCATGCCGGCCGAATCCCGATCGAGGCCTGGGATGACGGGGCCGTCCACGCGACCCAGCTCCAGGAGGCGCGCGAGATCCTTGCCGCCAACGGCCTTGAGGCCGAGCTGCTCGAGCCGTCCGGCGACCCGGCCCGGGCGATCGAACGGGTGGTCGAGTCCGGCGGTTTCGACACGGTGGTCCTGGGCTCGCGCGGGCTCGGCGCGATCTCGCGCTTCCTCCAGGGCAGCGTTTCCGAACACGTCGCGACCCATGCCAGGGCGACCGTCGTGATCGCCCGTTGACCCGCCGCACACCACGAGCAGGAGAGCCACGATGACCACCAAGACCGCCAGCGTCCGTCTCGACGGCGACGGCCTCCGACTCGTCGGCACGGCCGGGTCCGGCCATGTCGTCGTGCTCGACAACAGCGAGGGCGATTCGGGCGCCCGTCCCACGGAATTCCTGCTGCTCGCCCAGGCCGGCTGCACAGCGATGGACGTCGCGTCGATCCTGCGCAAGAAGCGGCAGGCGTTCCATCGCTACGAGGTCCGCGTCGCCGGCGAACAGCGCGAGGAGCATCCGCACTCGTTCGCGCGGATCCGGATCGTCCACCTCGTCGAGGGGTCGGTCGAGGTCGAGGCAGTCAGGCGGGCGATCGAGCTGTCGGCGACGCGGTACTGCTCAGTGACGGGCAATCTCGCCTCGGGCGTCGCCGAGGTCCGCCACGCCTACGTCGTCCGCGACGCCGATGGCGAGGAGCATTACGGGGAGGTCGTGGTGACCGGGCCCGGAGAGCCTGTGGAAGAGCTGGGGCGGAGGTCCCGGACGCCCGAGGTCTGATCCCGCCCGACGCGCGTCGCCTCAGGCGCTCGACCGCACCCGATCGACCGGCGGCCCCTCGGCGGGGTCGATCTCGATCTCCTCGAAGTGCTCGATCTCCCACGTGGTGAGGTACGGCACGATCTCATCGAAGCCCCACGGCCGCTCGACGTCGCCGGCCGCCCAGTCGAGCAGCGTGACCCAGTCGGGCCAGTGGGTCGTGATGAGGAACCGGTCCCCCTCATCGGTCATCCGACGGGCGACGTGACTCTCGATGAGGGCGTGGGACCCGCGGAACTCTGCGATGCGCCGGCGGACGATCTCGTAGAAGGCCGCTTCGCGGCCGCGCACGACCACTCCCCTGAAGGAACGAACGATCACGATCGCTCCTCGTGCGTCTACGGCTCCCGATCCGGCGGCCAGCTCCCCTGCGGCGCGCGGATTCATTGTCGGCGATCGCGCAAGGGCTTGCGGCGCAACCGGCTGACGCCATCGCGGGTTGAGGATGACATGGCTTTCGAATCCGCCGGGATCGAGCGGCGCGGCCGTGGCAGCATGGCCGCCGTGCACGTCCGGGAACTGTCCTGGGAGCCGCCGTACGACTGGGACGGCGTCGTCCGGTTCCTGGCCGCCCGGGCGATCCCGGGCGTCGAGCTCGTCGAGACCGGTCGGTATCGTCGGACGATCTCGATCGGCGCCGGCCGCGGCGCGGTCGAGGTCGTGCCTGCCTTCGACCGGAACGCCCTCGTCGCGACGGTTCGATTCGACGACGCGCGGGCGGTCCCCGGGATCCTCGCCAGGCTCGGCCGGTTGTTCGACCTCGGGGCACCCGTCGGTGAGATCGCCGAGTGGCTCGCCGCGGACCCGCTCCTGGGGCCGCGGATCGCCGCCCGGCCCGGGCTCCGCGTTCCGGGTGCGTGGGACGGGTTCGAACTGGCCGTGCGAGCCGTCCTCGGCCAGCAGATCACCGTGGCCGCCGCCCGGACCCTGGCCGGCCGGCTCGCGGCCTCGTTCGGGGAGCCGTTTGCGGATCCGGACGCGGTCGAGCACGGCCTGACGCGGCAGTTCCCGCGCCCGGAGCGCCTCGCTGCGGTCGCCGCGGAGGTCGCGGCGCTCGGGATGCCCCGCAGTCGCGCCCACTCGGTCGCCGGCCTCGCCGCTGCGGCCGTCGCCGATCCGGAGCTGTTCTCGGCCGACGGCGCCGACCTCGGCGCGGCCGTGGAACGGCTGCAATCGCTGCCGGGCGTCGGTGAGTGGACGGCCCAGTACATCGCCCTTCGGGCGCTCCACCAGGCCGATGCGTTCCCTGCCGCCGACGTCGGCCTCCTGCGGGCTGCCGCCGGACCGGACGGACGGCGGCCGACCCCGGCCGAGCTGCTCGCGCGTGCCGAGGCGTGGCGACCCTGGCGGGCGTATGCCGCTCAGCTCCTCTGGAGCGTGCCGTTGCCCGGGCATGCCACGGCAGGCGGGGCGGGCGATTGATCGCCACCGTGCCGACCATGGTTGGTGCGCGCCATGCGTCGCCCCTCGGGTCGCTTGAGCTCGTTCTCGACGACCGGGGCCGGCTGCTGGTCCTCGAGTTCGCGTCCGGTCGAGCCACCGGCGACGGCGGCTTCCCGACGGTCGAAGTTCCGGAGGGCGTGGGAGCCGCCCTCGACGCCTACTTTGGCGGGGATCTCCGGGCGCTCGACCCTCTGGAGATCTGCCCGTCCGGCAGCCCGTTCCGCCTCGCGGTCTGGTGGGCGGTGCGGGCGATTCCGGCGGGGACCACGACCACCTATGGCAGCCTCGCTGCGTCGCTCGGCCGGCCGGCGGCGGCCCGAGCGGTCGGGCGGGCCAACGGCGCCAACCCCCTCGCGATCGTCGTGCCATGCCACCGCGTGGTCGGCACCGACGGGTCGCTGACCGGCTACGCCGGGGGACTCGAACGCAAACGCTGGCTGCTCGAACACGAGCGGCGCTGGTCGGCGGGACGGGGCTGACCCTCGACCCTCGACCGTCGACTCCTGCTCCCGGGTCGGTCTGGGTCGGTCGGCCCGCCTCAGGCGTGGCGAACCGCCTCGAGTCGCTGCCGGTCGTGCGTCTCGAGCTGGAGCGTCGAGTGCTCGATGTCGAAGTCGCCCGAGAGGCAGGCGCAGAGCTCGTCGAGCACGGCGGCCGGATCGGCGCCCG
>DASTVH010000070.1:0-6322 GCA_035759195.1 Candidatus Limnocylindrales bacterium | reverse complement strand
GACCGACGCGAACCGCTTTTCGATCCGGCTTGCCCGCCAGGCGACCGGCCGCTCGAAGGTCGTCGTCCACGACCACTGCTATCACGGCTCGGTCGACGAGACGTTCGCGACGCTCGACGCGGGCGGCCGGGTGATCGCGAGCGAGGGGAGCATCGGGCCGCCGGTCGATCCGGCCCTCACGACGCGGGTCGTGCCGTTCAACGACGTGGACGCGCTCGAGCGGGCGCTCGGCGACAACGAGGCGGCGGCCGTCCTCGTCGAGCCGGCCCTCACGAACGTCGGGATCGTCCTCCCCGAGCCCGGCTATCACGAGGCGCTCCGCGAGATCAGCCGGCGGACGGGGACGATCCTGATCATCGATGAGACCCATACGATCTGCGCCGGGCCGGGCGGCATGACCGCCCGCGACGGCCTCGAGCCCGACATGCTGGTCATCGGCAAGACGATCGGCGGCGGCATCCCGGCCGGCACCTATGGGATGTCGGAGGCCGTCGCGATGCGGGTCCGCGAGACGATGCCGGAGCGGACCGACGTCGGCGGAATCGGCGGGACCCTGGCCGGCTACGCGCTGTCGCTCGCGGCGGTCCGGGCGACGCTCGGCGAGGTGCTGACCGACGCTGCCTTCGAGCGGATGATCCCGCTCGCGGAGCGCTGGGAGGCCGGGGTGAACGAGGTGATCCATTCACGGGGTGTGCCGTGGCACGTGACCCGCCTCGGCGCGCGGGCGGAGTACCACTTCGTCGCCACGCCGCCGCGCGACGGCGCCGAACAGGCGGCCCACGCCGATCCGCTGCTCGAGCGGTACCTCCACCTCTTCGTCATGAACCGCGGCGTGCTCATGACGCCGTTCCACAACATGGCCCTCATGAGCCCGGTCACGACCGTCGGGGATGTCGATCGCCACACCGAGGTGTTCGCGGCGGCGGTCGACGCGCTCGTGGGCTGAATCGCTCCGTGTCCGGCTCCTCCCCGGCCGGCGCCGGGTCCCTGCCAAATGTTCACCGGGTGAGCGGCGGGCCGATCCGATCGCGTGGCCCCTCCCGACCCGGCGCATCGTCATGCGAGCCGGCTGGATTCGTCGGCACCGACCAAGGTGCATGACCGAATGGTCATGCAGCGGGCAGGTCGACGACCCCGATGAGTCGTGCCCGACGTTCACGAGATGATCGTTTGGCAGGGACCCTGTTTGGGGAGCCACGTCCGGGATCTCGGCGTCGGACGGAGGGCGGAGGCTCGCGACAGGCAACCTGACGCGCCGGCGGGCTATCGTTGAGCCGTGCAGACGATCGACGGCCGCCCCGTGTACGCGGCCACGGATCTCGTCGCCTACCTCGCCTGTGAGCACCTGACCCAGCTCGAACGAGCCGCGCTGGCGGGGCTCGTCCATCGGCCGATGCGCGACGATCCCGAACTCGACATCATCCGTAAGCGCGGGTTCGAGCACGAGAAGCGCTTCCTCGCCGACCTCCAACGCAACGGCCGGACAGCCGTGACCGTAGCCCTCGACGGCTCGATCGAGGATCGCGGCGACCAGCTTCGGGCGGCCGCCGCCGAAACAGAAGCGGCGATCGCCTCCGGTGCCGACGTCATCTACCAGGCGACGTTCTTCGACGGCACGTGGCGCGGGCATGCTGACTTCCTGCTCCGCGTCGACGATCCGGCCCGACCGTCCCGCTTCGGGCCCTACCACTACGAGGTCGCCGACACGAAGCTGGCTCGTCACGTGAAGGCCAGCGCGATCCTCCAGATCTGCACGTACGTCGACCTCCTGGAGAAGATTCAGGGAGTGCGGCCGGAGTGGATGCACGTGGCGCTCGGCGGGAGCGCCAGGGCGGTCGAGCGGTTCCGGGTCGACGATTTCATGGCCTACTTCCGCTCCGTGCGCGATCGCTTCCTCGCGACGATGACGAGCGCGGGCCCCGCCGCCTTCCCGCCGCCGGAGACCTACCCGGAACCCGTCGAACACTGCGACGTCTGCCGCTGGGCAGCCGAATGTGCGGCACGCCGCCGGACGGACGACCATCTCAGCCTCGTGGCCGGGATCTCGGCGCGCCAGCGACGAGCGCTGACGGCGCGCGGGACGACGACGCTCGAGGCGCTGGGCCGACTCGACCTGCCCGTCGATCCGCCGATCGAGGGCACGAGCGCGGCAGCCCTCGCGCGTGTCCGCGAGCAGGCCCGTATCCAGCTCGAGGGTCGCCTGATCGGCCCGCGGTACGAGCTGCTCCTGCCGGGGCCCGGTGCGCCGGTCGACGCCGAGCGGGGCCTGGCGTCGCTGCCGCCGCCGTCGCGGAACGATCTCTTCTTCGACATCGAGGGCGACCCGTACGCCTTCGACGACGGCCTCGACTACCTGTTCGGCGTCCTCGAAACCGACGGGACGTTCCACGCCTTCTGGTCCCGCGAGGCGGACGGCGAGTTCACGCTTGCCGCCGAGCGCCGCGCGTTCGAGCGGTTGATGGACTTCTTTGCCGTTCGCCTCGCGGCCGACCCGGGGCTCCACATCTACCACTACGCGCCCTACGAGCCGACGGCGCTCAAGCGCCTGATGGGTCGTTACGGCACGCGCGAGGACGAGGTCGACGGCATGCTCCGGGGAGGAGTGCTCGTCGACCTGCTGCGGGTGGTCCGCCAGTCGCTCCGGGCATCGGTCGAGAGCTACTCGATCAAACGCATGGAGCCGTTCTACGAGTTCGTCCGCGAGATCGACCTCCGGGATGCCGGTTCGAGCATCGTCGCCTTCGAGCAGTGGCTCGAGCTCGGCGAGGGCGACCGACCGGAGGCGACCCACCTCGAACGGATCGAGCGCTACAACCGGGACGACGTCGTGAGCAACCAGCGCCTCCGTGACTGGCTGGAGACGCTCCGGGTCGAACTCGAGCGGGATACCGGCATGCCGGTGCCTCGCCCCATCCCCCGGATCGACGAGTTGCCGGCCGACCTGACCGAGGCGCAGGCCCGGGTCCAGGACCTCGTCGACCGCCTGACGCCGCGTGAGTTCGTTCCCGTCGACGCCACGGATCGGTCGCCGGACCACGCCCGCTGGCTCCTTGCCCAGCTGCTCGGCTGGCATCGCCGCGAGGACAAGTCGATGTGGTGGGACTTCCATCGGCTGATGGACCTGACGCCCGAGCAGCTCGTCGACGAAGACGGCCCGATCGGGCTCCTCGAGCCGGTCGGACCGCTGGACGAGGAGAAGAACGGCAAACAGACCTGGCGCTACACGTTTCCGCCGCAGGACTTCGACCTCGGGAGAGGCAAGGTCTGTGATCCGGCCAGGAAGGTCGATCGGCCCAACGACAGCCCCTTCTCGTGGCAGATCGGAGAGGGAGCCACAGTGGACGTTGCGGCCGGGACCGTCGACTTCCGCCGCTCGATCGCGGACCCGCAGCCGCGGGCGATCGTGCCGCTCGACTACGTCCGCACGGTGGACCTGCAGGCGTCGCTGGTCGAGATCGGCGAATGGGTGGCGACGAACGGCATCGAGGGCGACGGCCCGTATCGCGCCGCGCGTGACCTGTTGCTCGGCCGACCGCCGCGCGTCGGCCAGGCGCCCGGTGAGCCGCTGTGCCGCGCCGGCGAATCGGATCTCGAGGCCGCCCGCCGGCTCGCCCTCGCCCTGGACCGAACGACGCTCCCGGTGCAGGGTCCGCCCGGGTCCGGCAAGACCTACAGCGGGGCCCGGATGATCCTGACGCTGCTGCGCGCCGGCAAGCGCGTCGGCATCACGGCAACCAGCCACAAGGTCATCGGCAATCTCCTCACGGCGGTCCTCAAGGCCGCCGAGAGCGAGCCCGACGTCGAGGTCCGAGCCGTCCAGCGTGGCGAGAAGGACCAGGTCGTCAGCGACGAGCGCATCGCCCGCGGCAAGGACCCGGGCGACGTCCGGGCCCGGCTCGAGGACGGCCGAGCCAACCTCGCCGCCGGCACGCCGTGGCTGTGGGCGTCGATGAAGATGGTCGATGCGGTCGATGTGCTGTTCGTCGACGAGGCCGGCCAGATCTCCCTCGCGAACGTCGTGGCGATCTCGCGCGCGACCACGAGCCTCGTGCTCCTTGGCGATCCACAGCAGCTCGACCAGCCGATGAAGGGGACGCACCCGCCGGGGGCGGATCGATCGGCGCTCGCGCATGTCCTCGCCGGCGCGGCAACGATGCCGCCCGACCGCGGCCTCTTCCTCGAGACGACCTGGCGCCTCCATCCGCGGCTCTGCGACTTCACGTCCGAGGTGTTCTACGACGGACGGCTCGAGCCCGAGCCGCACCTGGGCGTGCAGCGGGTCGACGCCGCGACCGACCTCGCGACCGGTGTCGGGCCGCGGCTCCTCGAGGTCCCGACGGTCGGCGCCGACAACGAGTCGCCCGAGGAGGCTGACGCCATCGCGCGCGTTGCACGGTCGATCGTCGAAGGCGGCTCGCGATGGGTCGACGAGAAGAACCGTCTCCAGCCCGTCACCTGGGAGGACGTCCTGATCGTCGCCCCGTACAACGCGCAGGTCGGCGCGATCAAGCGGCGGTTGCCGGCCGACGCCCGGGTCGGCACCGTGGACAAGTTCCAGGGCCAGGAGGCGCCGATCAGCATCTACTCGCTCACGACCTCGAGTCCGGAGCTCGCCCCGCGGGGCATGGACTTCCTCTACTCGCGCAATCGCCTGAACGTGGCGACCTCGCGGGCTCGCTGCATCACGATCGTCGCCGCCTCGCCCGATCTCCTGCGCGTCCGAGCCCGGACGCCGGACCAGATGCGGCTCGCGAATGCGTTCTGCCGCTACGTCGAGATCGCGACCGGCCGCCCGGCTCCGGCCGCGACGCCCGTCGGCGCGACGACGCCGGGCGGGGCGGCGACGCCCGGCACGAGGGAGGCGGAACCGCTCACACTCGGCCTGTGACGAGCCATCCCTCGACGTTCGGCGGCCGATCGCGACCGGCCGCGCGACGGCGGGCTGTCGCGACACTCGTCGCCGGCGTCGCCCTCGGCTCGACCGGCCACATCGCCGCCGCGACAGTCGCCTCGATCGTCGCCGACGAGATGGTCGGAACGTCGGCGCTGAGCGGCGCCCCCGGCGCCGCGCTGATCGTCGGCGCGGCGATCGGGGCCAGTCTCCTCTCAGCTCTGATGGCGCGTCGCGGCCGCCGGCCGGGGATCGCGGCTGGTTATGCCGTCGGCGTCGCCGGGGCGTTCGTCGCCATCGTCGCGATCGTGGCCTCCTCGCTGCCGCTGCTGCTGGTCGGCACGGTGCTCGTCGGCTTCGGCAACAGCGCGAACCAGCTCTCGCGGTACGTCGCCGCCGACATGTTCCCGGCGGCTCGGCGGGCCTCGGCCATCGGGACGGTGGTCTGGGCCGCGACGATCGGGGCCGTGCTCGGTCCCAACCTCATCGGCCCGGCCGGCGTCGTCGCGGAGTGGCTGGGGCTCCCGCGCCTCGCGGGGGCGTATCTGGTCCCGATCGGCTTCGTCGGGCTCGCGTCGATCCTGTCGTTCGTCCTGCTCCGGCCCGATCCGTTCGAGCTCGCCGACCCGGGCGACGTCGCCGTGAGAGGCGGCGAGCGATCGGCCATGATCCGGGACGTCCTCCGCCAGCCGTCGGTCGCGGCCGCCCTCGTGGCGCTCGTGGCGTCGCAGGCGGTCATGGTCCTGATCATGACGATGACACCCGTCCACATGACGGCTCACGGCCACCACGTCGAGTCGATCGGGCTCGTGATCAGCGGTCACACGTTCGGGATGTTTGCCCTCGCGCCGATCTCGGGACGGCTCAGCGACCGGTTCGGGAGCGGCCGGGTGATCCTCGCGGGCCTCCTCGTCCTGGCCGGCGCATCGCTGCTTGCGGCGGTCGCGCCGCCGGACGGCGGCGTCGTGCTGTTCGTCGCCTTGTTCCTCCTCGGATTCGGCTGGAACCTTGGGTTCGTGGCCGGCAGCACGCTGCTGACGCGAGGTGTCGACGTGGCCGATCGGACGCGCGTCCAGGGCCTGGCCGACTCGCTGATCTGGAGCAGCGCCGCCGTCGCCAGCCTCGGCTCGGGGATCGTGCTCGCGTTCGCGAGCTTCACCGCACTCGGCCTGCTCGGTTGTGCACTAGTGATCCTGCCGCTGTGGCTCGTCGTCGCCCGACGCCGTGCGATAGCAGCCGGCTGACGCGGTCGGAACTCAGTCGTCCGGAACCAGCTCCCGGACCACCCAGGCCGCGAGCACACGCGCGCAGTCGGCGACCTCGTCGAGGGGGACGTGTTCGTCGGCGCTGTGGGCGACCCGCGCGTCGCCGGGCCCGTAGATCACGGTCGGCGTCGAGCCCTCGTCGACGAGCAGGCGCATGTCGGCGCCG
>DASTVH010000069.1:0-5950 GCA_035759195.1 Candidatus Limnocylindrales bacterium | reverse complement strand
ACATGCTCGGCGTCCCCCACGAGGTCGTCGCACCGGTCGACGGACTCGTCGGCAGCCGGCTCGTCGAGGCCGGTCAGCCGGTCGAATACGGCCAGGAGCTCGTCCTCATCGAGCCGGTCGGAACGGGCGAGGGCTGAGGGTGCTGCGAAAGGTCCTGATCGCGAACCGGGGCGAGATCGCGCTGCGCATCCTGCGGGCCTGTCGGTCGCTCGGCATCGAGGCGGTCGTCGCCTACAGCGAGGCCGATCGGGAATCGCTCGCGGTCCAGCTCGCCGACGAGGCGATCTGCGTCGGGCCGGCCGATGCCAAGCGGTCGTACCTGTCGGCGCCTGCCCTCATCAGCGCGGCGATCGTGACCGGCTGCGACGCGGTCCACCCCGGGTACGGCTTCCTCTCGGAGGACGAGGGGTTCGCCGAGGTCGTCCGGGCCCACGATCTCGTCTTCATCGGCCCCCCGCCGGCCGTCCTCGAGCGGTTCGCCTCGAAGGAGTCGACCCGGCGCCTCATGGCGTCTCACGGCCTGCCGACGATTCCCGGCTCGAACGGCATCCTGCGCGACGACGCCCACGCGCTCGAGGAGGGCGAGCGCATCGGCTACCCGCTGCTGATCAAGCCGGCGGCCGGCGGTGGCGGCAAGGGGATGCGGATGATCCGCACGCCCCGCGAGCTGGAGGCATCGCTCAACGTCTGCCGCTCCGAGGCGCGGGCCGCGTTCGGTGACGACTCGCTCTACCTCGAGCGATGGCTCGACGAGAACCGCCACGTCGAGGTCCAGGTCGCCGTCGACCGTTACGGTCACGGCGTCCACCTCGGCGAACGCGACTGCTCGGTCCAGCGCCGCCACCAGAAGATCCTCGAGGAGGCGCCGTCGCCGGCCCTCTCCGAGGCGGCCCGGGCCGAGCTCTGCACCCGCGCGATCCGGGCCGTCGTCGCGGCCGGCTACGAGAACGTGGGGACGCTCGAGTTCCTCGTCGACAACGCGGGCAGCTTCTACTTCATCGAGATCAACTCCCGCATCCAGGTCGAACACCCGGTGACCGAGATGCTGACCGGGATCGACCTCGTCGCGACCCAGATCCGGATCGCCGCCGGCGAGCCGCTCGGCTTCGCCCAGGCGGACGTCGTGACCCGCGGCCATGCGATCGAGTTCCGGATCAACGCCGAGGACCCCGAGCGCGACTTCCGGCCGGGGACCGGCGTCGTCGAGCGGTACCTGCCGCCGGGCGGCCCGGGCGTCCGGATGGACTCGCACCTCTACGCCGGCTACGACGTGCCGCCGTACTACGACTCCCTGCTCGGCAAGCTCATCGTCTGGGGCCCGACCCGCGAGGCGGCGATCGCCCGCTCCCGGGTCGCCCTCGACGAGCTGGTCCTCGACGGGCTCGTGACGAACGTCTCGATCCATAAGGCGCTGCTCGCGTCGGAGGTGTTCGTTGAGGGTCGGGTGACGACGAACCTGCTCGACCGGGTCGGGAGCGCCGCGTTCCTCGCCGCGGCGGCGCGGGCGTGACCTCGAGCCGGCCGACGAGCCCTCCGGCTCGGACGCCGCCACCGGCCCGCGCGCGGCCGATCGCCCGTGCGGACCTGCAACCACCTCGCCGCGTGACCCGCGCGCCGCGGGGCAAACTGGAACGATGACCTGGAGCTGCCCGTGACCGAAACGGCGACCGCCGCCCCCAAGCCCACGCTCGAGACCGTCCTTTCGACCCGCGAGATCGAAGCGCTCATCCCGCATCGCTGGCCGATGCTTCTCGTCGACCGGATCGTCGAGTACGACCCCGCCGGAAAGCGGATCGTCGGGATCAAGGGCGTCGCCGCGACCGAGTGGTACTTCCAGGGCCACTTTCCCGGCCTGCCCGTGATGCCCGGCGTCTTCCAGGTCGAGGCGCTGGCCCAGACGATGGCGGTCTACGTCGCCCAGCAGCCGGGCTTCGGCGACCGGATCGGGCTCTTCGCGGGCATCGACGAGTGCCGCTTCAAGCGGATCGTCGTGCCCGGCGATCAGCTCCGGCTCGAGGTCACGATGGACAAGCTCGGTGGGCGGTTCGGGCGCGGCCGGGGCGTGGCCAGCGTCGAGGGCGAGGTCGCCTGCGAGGCGACGCTCAGCTTCATCATCCCGGCCGAAGGAGCGCTTCGATGACCGCCCGCGTCGCGGTCCTGAGCGATATCCACGGCAACGTCGCGGCGCTCGAACAGGTCCGCAAGGCGATCCGTCGCGAGAAGCCCGACGCGGTCATCGTCGCGGGCGACCTCGTGATGAACGGCCCCGAGCCGGCCGCCGCGATCGACGGCGTCCGCGAGCTCGAGGCCGAGGGTGCGATCGTCGTCCAGGGCAACACCGACGTGGCCGTCGCCGACTTCGACTTTGCGGCCGCCTTCCCATGGCTGACCGACGGCGTGCCGGACGCGTTCCGGGCCGCCGCCGAGTGGGCCCACGACGAGCTCGGCGACGACCGGCTGGCCTGGCTGCGGCGCCTGCCGAGCGAACGCCGCATCACGCTCGAGGACACGATGTTCCTGGCATGTCACGCGTCGCCGGGCAGCCAGACCCAGGGCTTCGACCAGGCCCTCGACCCGTCGGTCATCCTCGAGCGGGTCTCGCGAACCGACGCCCGGATCATCTGCTGCGGCCACACCCACCTGCCGGAGGTCCGCGACCTCGGCTGGAAGGTCATCGTGAACGACGGATCGGCGGGGTACGTCTTCGACGGAGAGCCGACCGCGTCGTGGGCCCTCGTCGTCGTCGACGGCGAGACGGTCGAGGCCGAGATCCGCCGCCAGGAGTTCGACACGATGGCCGTCTCGAACGCGATCTCGGCCCGCGGCCTGCCCGGCGACGTCTACCGGGCGGCGACCGTCCGCACGGGGAAGCTGGTGCGATGAGCGCCGCCTCCTGGCCCGCCGAGCCGCGGCGCGTCGTCGTGACCGGGATGGGCATGCTGACCGCCCTCGGCAGCGACGTGGCGTCCACGTGGGCCGGCATGGTCGAGGGCCGGTCAGGGATCCGGACGATCGAGAACTTCGACCCCTCGCGACTCGCCGCCCGCAACGCCGGCGAGGTCCGCGACCTCGATGCCAGCCACATCCTCGACCGCAAGGAGGTCCGGCGGACCGACCGCTACATCCAGCTCGGGCTCGTCGCGACCCGGGAGGCGATGGACCAGGCGGGACTGCCCGAGCGGCTCGAGGGCGAGGAGGCGGAGCGGACCGGGGTGATCCTGGGGACCGGCCTCGGCGGCGTCGGGACGCTCGTGGAGGGCATCTCGAACAACGCGCTCCGCGGGCCCGACCGAATCAGCCCGTTCTTCATCCCGATGGGCATCCCGAACGTCGGCGCCGGCCATGTCGGGATCAGCTTCGGAATGACGGGCCCGAACTTCACGACCGTGTCGGCCTGCGCGACCGGCGGCCATGCGATCGGCGAGGCGCTCGAGACGATCCGCCGCAACGACGCCGACACGATGATCGCCGGCGGCTGCGAGGCGGGAATCTTCGAGCCGCTCGTCGGCGGCTTCGACGCGATGCGGGCGCTCTCGCGTCGAAACGACGATCCGGAGGGGGCGTCCCGGCCGTTCGACAAGGGTCGTGACGGGTTCGTCCCCGGCGAAGGCGCCGGCGTCGTCGTCCTGGAGGCGCTCGACCATGCCCTCGCCCGCGGCGCGACGATCCTCGCCGAGGTCGTCGGCTACGGGGCCACCGCCGACGCCTCGCACATCACGCTGCCGGCGCCCGGCGGCATCGGGGCCGTCCGGGCGGCCCAGCGGGCGCTCGAGAAGGCCGGCCTCGAGCCGGGTGCGATCGACCACGTGAACGCCCACGCGACCTCGACGCCGGAAGGCGACCGGGCCGAGCTCCAGGGCATCCGGACGATCTTCGGCGACCATGCCGAGAGGCTGTCGATCACCGCGAACAAGTCCATGATCGGCCACACGCTCGGGGCGGCCGGCGCGATCGAGGCCATCGTGACGATCCTGACGATCCGCGAGTCGTGCGTCCCCCCGACGATCAACCTCACCGACCCCGACGATGCCGCCGAGGGCCTCGACCTGACGCCGCTCCGGGCCCGCAGCCACGACGTCCGGGTCGCGATGTCGAACTCCTTCGGTTTCGGCGGCCAGAACACCGCGTTGATCTTCCGGCGGTGGGACGGATGACCGACGAGATCCGGCCGGCGGGCGAGCCGGAGGAGGTCGCCGCGGCGGGCATTCCGCCGACCCCGGACCCGGCGGCCGATCTCCCACCCGCCCCGACCGACGGCGGCAACGCCTCGCTGCTCGCGCTCATCGACCGCCTCGGTGGGCTGCTCGAGCGAAGCGACCTCGTCGAGCTCGAGGTCGAGGCCGGCGGTACTTCGTTGATCCTGCGCAAGCCGATCACCGTCGCGCCACCGACGAGCAGCCCCGCCGCGCTCCCGGCCGCGACCGCCGAGGGCCCCGCAGGCGGCCGCCCGGCAGGTTCGGACGCGGCGCCCGCGACCGTCGCAACCGCGCCGTCGCGACCCAGCATCAAGGCGCCGCTCACCGGCGTCTGGTACGGCTCGCCGGCGCCCGGATCGGCGCCGTTCGTGGAGGTGGGGCGGGAGGTGGCCGTCGGGCAGGTCGTCGGGCTGATCGAGGCGATGAAGCTCTTCAACGAGATCAAGTCGGACCTGGCCGGACGCGTCGTCCGGGTCGTGCCCGAGAGCGGCACGCTGGTGAAGGCGAAGCAGCCGTTGATCGAGGTGGAGCCCCTGTGAACGAAGCCGTCCGTCGCGCCCACGTCACGGGCTGGGGGAGGTACGCGCCGGCCCAGGTGCTGACCAACGCCGACCTCGAGCGGATGGTCGACACGTCGGACGAGTGGATCCGGACACGCACCGGGATCCGCGAGCGGCGGGTCGCCGCCGCCCATGAGACGACCGCATCGATGGGCGCGGTCGCCGGCCTGCGGGCGATCCGGACGGCGGGGATCGAGCCCGACGAGATCGACCTGATCCTCCTCGCGACGCTGACGCCCGACTACTGGATGCCCTCGACGGCGGCGCTCGTGAAGGAGGCGATCGGCAACTCGAAGGCCGCGGCGTTCGACGTCATGGCCGCATGCTCGGGCTTCGTCTACGCGTTCTCGACGGCCCAGGCCTACATCACGGCGGGGCTCGCGAAGCACGTGCTCGTCATCGGCGCGGAGCTGCTGACCCGCTTCCTCGACTACACCGACCGGAGCACATGCATCCTCTTTGGCGACGGCGCCGGGGCGGTCGTCGTCAGCGCGTCCGAGGAGCCGGGAGGCTCGCTCGGGATCGAGATGACGACCGAGCCGCAGGGCGCCTACATGATCTGGCTGCCGGCCGGCGGGGCGAAGGCGCCGCCGTCGGCCCAGACGATCGCCCGGGGCGAGCACTACGTCCGGATGGAGGGCAACGCGACGTACCGCTTCGCGACGAAGACGATGGCGACGACCGCGCTCGAGTCGATCCGGCGGGCGGGTCTCGAGCCCGGCGACATCGACCTGTTCATCCCCCACCAGGCGAACGTCCGGATCATCGAGGCGGTCGCCAAGGGCCTCGGGCTGCCGATGGACAAGATGTACATCAACCTCGACCGCTACGGGAACACGTCGGCGGCGTCGGTGCCGATCGCCCTGGCCGAGGCGGTCAACGAGGGCCGGGTGAAGGTCGGCGACAACGTCACGATCGTCGCGTTCGGAGCCGGCTTCACGAGCGGCGCGGTGACCCTCAACTGGACCGCCGATCCGGCCCGCGGGCCGCTCGGCGACGCGGCCGTCCGGCCGGACGACGTCCGCGTCCGGTTGCCGGTCGACTGGGATTCGGTCGACCCGATCCCCGACGCGCTCGCCGAGCTCATGAACCGGCCGGGCCCGGTCGACGTGCCGCTCGACGACGTCGTCCCCGGTGAACCGGAATCCGCTCATCCGGAGGTCCATGCGTGATCGATCTGACCGGCAAGGCGGC
>DASTVH010000068.1:0-10100 GCA_035759195.1 Candidatus Limnocylindrales bacterium | reverse complement strand
CGTGTTCACGCCGAAGGGCGACATCAAGGACCTGCCGGCCGGTGCGACGCCGCTCGACTTCGCCTACCGGATCCACACCGACGTCGGGCATCGGACGATCGGGGCCAAGGTCAACAACCGCCTCGTCCCGCTCGACTACCGCCTGAAGAACGGCGACATCGTCGAGATCGTCACGACGAAGGGCGAACACGGCCCCTCGCGCGACTGGCTCAACGTCGTCCGGACATCGCACGCTCGCGAGAAGATCCGCCAATGGTTCAAGCGCAAGGACCGCGACGAGAACATCGTTCACGGCCGCGAGGCGCTCGAGCGCGAGCTCCGGCGACTGGCCCGGACGAGCATCCAGGCGGTCGGCCACGAGAAGATCGCCGAGGTCGCCAGGACCTACAACATGGAGTCGGTCGACGACTTCTACGCGGCGATCGGCTACGGCGCGACGAGCGCCCAGCAGGTCGTCATGCGCCTCGGCGTCGTCGACGACGCGGAGGTCGGCCTGCCGTCGGTCGCCCCGTCCACGATCCCGGCCCGGACCGGCGGCGTCCGGGTCAAGGGTGTGGGCGACCTGCTCGTGCGTTTCGCCAAGTGCTGCCACCCGATCCCCGGCGACCCGATCGTGGGCTTCATCACGCGGGGCAAAGGCGTCACCGTCCACCTCCAGAGCTGCCCGACGGTCCTCAACGAGCGGGAAGTCCCGCGCCTCATCGAGGTCGAGTGGGAGTCGGAGCCGGCCCAGACCTACCCGATCGCGATCCGGGTCGAGGCGTTCGACAGGACCGGCCTCCTCAACGACATCACCCAGGTCGTCGCCGAGAACAAGGTCAACATCGTCGCGGCGGCCGTCCACGTGAATCCCGACCACACCGCCGTCGTCACGGCCACCCTCCAGGTCGCCTCGGTCTCGCAGCTCGCCCGGGTCATGAGCCGGATCGAGGGCCTCAAGGACGTCCTCAGCGTCCAGCGCGACCTCGGCTGACCGGCGCCCGGCCCTCCCCCCGAAGCTGCGCGGGCCCCGTCCCGCTCCGCCGGGTCCCTCCCGAAGGTGCCGTCCGGGACCCGGCCACCGACTAGACTTCGGGCCGATGCCCACCTTCCGTGCTCCCCGCGGGACCCGCGATCTCCTGCCGGCCGAGCGAGCCGGCTTCCGCCGGCTCGAGACGATCGCCTCCGATCTCGCCCGCCGCTACGGCTACCGCGAGATCGAGACGCCGCTCTTCGAGCAGGCCGCGGTCTTCGAGCGAGGCGTGGGCGAGGTCACTGACGTTGTCGAGAAGGAGCTCTTCCGGCTCGCGCCGCGGACCGATGAGGCCGAATCGTGGGCCCTCCGCCCCGAGCCGACGGCCGGCATCGTCCGAGCCTATGTCCAGCACGGGATGCAGACACTGCCGCAGCCGGTGAAGCTGACCCTCACCGGGCCCATGTTCCGCTACGACCGGCCGCAGGCCGGCCGCTACCGCCAGTTCTGGCAGTTCGACGTCGAGGCGATCGGCGACCCGGGACCGGCGATCGACGCCGAGATCATCGAGCTGGCCCACCGGTTCTACCGCGAGGTCGGGCTCGAGGCCGTGGAGATCCGACTGAACTCGATCGGCGACCCGGCCTGCCGGCCGGCCTACGTCGAGGCCCTGGCCGAGCACTACCGGGCGAGCGCGCAGCTCCTGCCGGCGCTCGAGCGGGAGCGGCTCGAGCGCAACCCCTTGCGCCTGCTCGACTCGAAGGACCCGGCGATGGCCGCCCTCAATGCGACAGCGCCGCGGATCACCGACCGCCTCTGCGGGCCGTGCGCCGAACACTTCGCGGCCGTCCGGGCCCACCTCGACGCCCTGGGGATCGGCTACGTGCTCGATCCGAATCTCGTCCGGGGCCTCGACTACTACACCCGGACCGCGTTCGAGTTCTACCCGATCGGCGCGGAAGGCCAGCAGTCGGCGCTCGGCGGGGGCGGTCGCTACGACGGCCTCGTCGAGCTGCTCGGCGGCAAGCCGACGCCGGGAATCGGCTTCGGGGTGGGCCTCGACCGGGTCCTCCTCGTGCTCGAGGCGGCCGGCAGGGCGGTGGCGCCGCCCGCGCCGATCGCCGTCGTCGTCGGGGCCGATCCGAACGCGACGGCCGAGCGGCTCAGAATCGCGACGATGCTTCGGGCCGAGCGCCTCCCCGTCCAGGCCGAGCTCGGCCGGCGCAAGCTCGGCCGCCAGCTCGAGTCGGCTGTCAAGGCCGGGGCCCAGTTCGCGGTGATCGTCGGGGACGAGCTCGAGAGCGGCCACATCGTGTTGCGCGATCTCGACGCGGCGTCGCAGAAGCCGGTCGCGCTCGCCGACCTCGCGGCGCTGCTGCGACGGAAGGCCGGAGCCGAGTAGGGCTGCGCGCCGGGCGGAGGCCGGGCGGCGCGGCGGTCGCTCAGCAGGTCAGTAGGTCAGGACCCGGTCGGCGGCGAAGGCGAGCTCGACGAGTTTCGCCGGCGGGGCCATCGTCACCGCGAGCCCGCCGAGAGCGTCGGCGCCGAGTCCGCGCGCCTTGCTCGACATGCCCGACGCGTGGATGACGACGCCGGCCGCGACGAGCGCGTCGACGTGCTCCCGAAGGGAGCCGGTGCCGATCCCGTGACCGGCGTCGAGCGTTTCGGGCCGGAGGACCGCGACGCCGTCGCCGGCGAAGAACAGGTCCACCTCGTGACCGGCCTCGACGGCGGTTCGGGCGACGAGCAGGGCCAGAGCGGCCCGCGTCGGGTTCTCGGGACCCGTGGCGAGGTGTACGAGCAGTCGGCCCATGCGCGTCCTCCAGTCGGCAACTCCCCGGCTCCCGTACGATACGGCGGCCATGCCGACGACGAGTCCGAGTTTCGCCACGCCCTATCGCACCCACACGTGCGGGGCGCTGCGCTCCTCCGACGCGGACACCGACGCCCGCCTCGCCGGCTGGGTCCACCGTCGGCGGGACCACGGCCAGCTGATCTTCCTCGATCTGCGCGACCGCCACGGGATCACCCAGGTCGTGGTCGACCGGACCGAGCAGCCGGCCGCCCATGCCGCCGCGAGCCGCGTCCGCAGCGAGTTCGTTGTCAGCGTCGGCGGTTCGGTGGCCCGCCGCCTCGAGGGCACCGAGAACCCCAGGCTGCCGACCGGCGCGATCGAGCTGCGGGCGAATGAGGTCACGATCCTCGCCGAGGCGAAGACGCCGCCGTTCTACATCAACGAGCCCGACGCGCCGATCGACGAGGCGCTGCGGCTCAAGTACCGCTACCTCGACATCCGGCGCGAGGCCATGGCCGACCGGCTGCTGCTGCGGAGCCGCCTCGTTCACGCGATCCGTGAAGTCCACCACGCCAGCGGCTTCGTCGAGATCGAGACGCCGAACCTCATCAAGAGCACGCCGGAGGGCGCCCGCGACTTCATCGTCCCCTCGCGCCTCCAGCCGGGGACGGTCTACGCCCTGCCCCAGAGTCCCCAGCAGCTCAAGCAGCTGCTCATGGTCGCCGGCGTCGACCGCTACTTCCAGATCGCTCGCTGCTTCCGCGACGAGGACCTGCGCGGCGATCGCCAGCCGGAGTTCACCCAGCTCGACCTCGAGATGAGCTTCGTCGACGAGGACGCCGTCATGGCCTTCGTCGAGGGGATGATCGTCGAGGTCACCCGGGCGACGGTTCCGGACCGACCGATCCAGCAGGTCCCGTTCCCGCGGCTCACGTTCGAGGAGGCGCTCGAGCGGTTCGGCTCCGACAAGCCCGACCTGCGCTTCGGGATGGAGCTCGTCGACCTCGGGTCGGCGCTCGACGGCGGCTCGGGATTCCGGGTCTTCGACGAGGCGCTCGCCGGTGGCGGGCGGGTCAAGGCGGTCGTCGCGCCTGGCATGGGCGGTGCGACCCGCCGCGAGATCGACGAGTTGACCGAGCTCGCGAAGCGGTTCGGGGCGAAGGGTCTCGTCCACCTCGCGGCCGGGAACGACGGCGAGCTGAGCGGCCCGGTCGCGAAGTTCCTCTCGGTTGATGCCTCACGGGGCATCCTCGAGCGGACCGCGGCAGGGGAGGGGGACCTGGTCCTCATCGTCGCCGATCGGGCCGAGATCACGGCCGACGTCCTGGGTCGCCTGCGGGTCGAGCTCGGGGCACGGCTCGGCCTTGCCGATCCGAAGGTCCTCGCGTACTGCTGGGTCCATCGCTTCCCGATGTACCAGTGGGACGCGGAGAACGGCCGCTGGGACGCGACCCACAACCCGTTCAGCGGCGTGCTGCCGGAGGACGAGCCGCTCCTCGTGACCGCGAGCGGCGACCCCGCGCGGCCCTCGCCCGAGGACCCGGCGGGGCGGGCGAGGGCGATGCAGTACGACGTCGCGCTCAACGGCTGGGAGCTCGGCGGTGGCTCGGTCCGGATCCATCGCCGCGACCTGCTCGCCCGGAGCTTCGCCCTCCAGGGCCAGACCGAGGACGGCATGCGGCAGAAGTTCGGGGCGATCCTCGAGGCCTTCGAATACGGTGCCCCGCCGCACGGCGGGATCGCCCTCGGGATCGACCGCTGGGCCGCCCTCTTCGCCGACCAGACGAACATCCGCGAAGTGATGGCCTTTCCGAAGACCCAGTCCGGCTCGGACCTGATGCTCGAGGCTCCGTCGGCACCCGACCCGGCCCAGTACGCGGAGCTGGGCCTGCGCTTCGTCGGCGTGCCGGGCCGCGAGCGAGCCTGAGCCGGCCCGAGGTGTCGGTCTGACGCAGGACCCGACGCCGAGCGGATCGGAGCTGCCCTGGCCGCTCGAGGCAATCGCCCGCCGGCCCCAGTGGGCGGCGCTGATCGGCGCGATGTGCATCGCCTTCTCGGGGATCTTCTACCGCTGGGCGGAGGTCACGCCGTCGACCGGCACGCTCTTCCGCTGCCTCTTCGGGCTGCCGATTCTCGCCCTCGTCGCGTACGCGGAGCGGCGCCGGTTCGGGCCGTTGCCGCGGGCGACGATCGGCCTCGCGATCGTCGCCGGCGTCTTCTTCGCCGGCGACCTGACGTTCTGGCATCACGCGATCGAGGCAGTCGGGGCGGGGCTCGCGACGGTGCTCGGCAACCTCCAGGTGTTGATCGTGGGGATCGTGGCCTGGGCGTTCCTCGGCGAGCGGCCGTCGCGGGCGACGATCGTCGCGCTCCCCGTCGTGCTCGTCGGCGTCGCGCTGATCTCGGGCATCGGCGGGGGCGCGTACGGCCGGGACCCGGTCCTCGGCGTCGTCCTCGGCGTGTTGACGGCGCTCTGCTACGCGGGCTACCTGCTGGTGATCCGGCGCGGCGGCCGCGACATCCGGCGGCCGGCCGGCCCGGTCGCGATCGCCACGGCGTCGACCGCCGTGGTCGCCGCGCTGATCGGGCTCGCGGCCGGCGACCTCGACCCGGCGCCGTCGCTCGAGAGCCTCGGCTGGCTGGCACTCCTCGGCGTCACCGCTCAGTCGGCCGGCTACCTCATGATCTCGCTTTCGCTGCCGCGCCTGCCGGCGGTCGTGACGTCGATCATCCTGCTCGCGCAGCCCGTCGCGACGGTCCTGCTTTCGATGTGGCTGCTGGCCGAGGCGCCGTCGGGGATCCAGCTGGCCGGCGTCGCGCTCGTGATCGGCGGCATCTTCTACGCGACCGTGGCCACGAGCCGGTCGAGGGCAGCCGAGGCGCGGTCGGCCACGGCGGCGTAGGGAGCGGGTGGGCGCGGCGGCGAGCCGCCCTACTCGGGCGCCACTTCGCTCGCGGCCGCCGGCGCGTACGGGGCGAGGGCCGGCCCCTCGAGCGGGCCGTCGTCGGGCTGGTCGGCGATCGGAGCGCCCCACTCGTGAACGTGGCCGGCGGCCGGAGTCGGCGGTCCCTCGTAGGGCGGCAGGTCGGCACGGGCGACGTTCCGATCGAGGACCGCCCCGGGATCGCCGAGCTCGATCGAGCGAACGGGAATGCCTGCCGTCGAGACGTCGCCGAGCACCTCGTCGGGCATCCGATCGGCGCCGATGTCGGCGAGCGCCCCGACGTGGCCGATCGGGAGCAGGACCGGCCAGCCGGCCTCACCCCGCCAGGCGGGGCGGAGCATCGGTTCGGGCTCGACCCCGTGGGCCTCGATGATCGACGTGACGGTCTCGGGGTCGACCCAGGTCAGGCGCGACGGCCAGATGAGGACCCCGTCGACGTCGTCGACGAGGCCTCGGGCGACCTCGACCCCGCGCCGGATCTGGGCGACCGGGCCGCCCTCGGTCGGAGCGGGTTCGGCCAGCGTCACGGGCGAACCGGTGAGGGCCGCCGACACCGACCCGTCGGGATCGAACGCGACGACGACGATCGGCGTCGCCCCACCCGACCAGGCGACGTCGGCGATGCGGCGGACGGCGGGCAGCCCGTCGGCGTCCGCAACGGCCCAGTCGGGGCGTGCGGCGAGGATGATCGCGGCGACGGTCACCGCGGCAGTGTAGTCGGGGTCGGCGGCGGGTGTGCGACAATCCGCCGGCTCATGACCGAATCCCCGCCCTCGCCGGCGGCGCCCGCGGCCACCGCGGTCCGCTCCGACCTCCGCAACGTCGCGATCGTCGCCCATGTCGACCACGGCAAGACCACGCTCGTCGACGCGATGCTCCGCCAGACCGGCACGTTCCGTTCGAACGAGACCCTCGTCGACCGCGTGCTCGATTCGATGGATCTCGAGCGCGAGAAGGGCATCACGATCCTGGCCAAGCAGACGACCGTCGACCACGGCGGCGTCCGGCTCAACATCGTCGACACGCCCGGCCATGCGGACTTCGGCGGCGAGGTCGAGCGCTCGCTCCTCATGGTCGATTCGGTGCTGCTCCTCGTGGACGCCGCGGAGGGCCCCCTGCCGCAGACCCGCTACGTCCTCCAGAAGGCGATGGCCCGGCGCCTGCCGGTCATCGTCGCCCTGAACAAGATCGACCGATCGGACGCGCGACCGAAGGAGGTTCTCGACGAGGTCTACGAGCTCTTCATGGACCTCGGCGCCGACGAGAACCAGATCGAGTTCCCGGTCGTCTACACGAACGCGAAGGTCGGCACCGCGAGCCACTCGCTCGACGAGCCCGGCCGCGACCTGCGACCCCTCCTCGACCTGCTCGCCGAGGTGACCCCGCCGCCGGCCTACGAGCCCGACCACCCGCTCCAGCTGCTCGTCACGAACCTCATGGCGAACGAATACGTCGGGCGGATGGCGGTCGGGCGCATCTGGAACGGGACGATCCGGACCGGCCAGCGGATCACGGTCCTGCGCGAGGAGGCCGACGATACGGCCGGCAGCGTCGAGCCCGGCCGTGTGGTGACGCTCACCGGAACCGTGACCTCGCTCCAGACCGCGCACGGAATCGAGCGGATCGACATCGCCGAGGCCGGTCCCGGCGAGATCGTCTCGGTCGCGGGGCTGCCCGAGGTGACGATCGGCGACACCATCACGGACCCGGCCGATCCGCGTCCGCTGCCCCGCCTCGACGTCGACGCGCCGACGCTCCGGATGACCTTCGGCGTCAACACGTCGCCGCTCTCGGGGCGGGAGGGCCGCTTCGTCACGTCGCGCCAGATCAAGGCCCGCCTCGATCGCGAGACGCTCGGCAACGTCTCGATCGAGGTCCACCCGACCGAGAGCGGCGACACCTACGAGGTCCGCGGCCGGGGTGAGCTGCAGCTCGCGGTCCTCATCGAGCAGATGCGGCGCGAGGGCTTCGAGCTGACCGTGTCCCGACCGGAGGTTCTGCTTCGGACGGTCGACGGGCAGGTCCAGGAGCCCTACGAGCGGGTCACGATCGACATCCCACCCGACTACATCGGCGAGGTCCAGCAGGCGCTCGCCGGTCGCAAGGGCCGCCTCGAGCAGATGACGACCGACGCCGACGGCCGCGTCAGGATGGAGTTCGTCCTGCCGGTCCGGGGCCTCATCGGTTATCGCGGACAGTTGCTCACGGACACCCGCGGGACCGCGCTCCTCCACCAGATCGGGGAGGGGTACGGGCCGTGGGCCGGTGACGTGACCCACCGCACGAACGGCGTGCTCGTGAGCGACCGGGAGGGGACGTCGAACGCCTACGCGCTCTTCAACCTCCAGGAGCGGGCCGACCTGTTCATCGGCGCCGGCGAGGAGGTCTACGAGGGGATGATCGTCGGGGAGAACAGCCGCTCGGGCGACATGGACGTGAACCCGACGAAGGAGAAGAAGCTCACGAACATCCGGACCCACGCCCACGACGAGGCGCTGCGCCTGACGCCGCCGCGGCCGCTCACGCTGGAGACCGCGATCGAATTCATCGCGGCCGACGAGCTGGTCGAGGTGACGCCCGCTTCGATCCGGTTGCGGAAGCGGATTCTCCCGCAGCACGATCGCCGCCGCGAGCGGGGCCGCGACGCGGACGCCCTCCGGACCGACGAGCCGATCGCCTGACAGCGACCCGCCACGAATCGATACGCGGCCGGCCCGGAGGCCGGCCGCGTATCGGCGGAGGGGAGAGTCCCGCCAACGGCGGGAGCCGTCAGCGGTTCGGATTGAGGCAGCTCCGGAGCTCGTCCAGGAGCCGCTCGGCGTGGCGCTTGTCGTCTTCGGCCAGGCGCTGCCAGAGGGCGTCGTAGCGACCGTCGCCGTAGAACTTCCTGTACGTGTCGATCGCTTCGAGCTTGGAAGCAAGCGCCGCGACCAGGTTGTAGGTCGCGTCGTCGACCGGCGAGTCGGTCGTCATGCCGGGGCGCTGGGTCGTGGGCGTGGCGGTCTGCACGGGGCACCTCCTTCAAGGGGGTCGCCCACAGTCTCGCCCACCGCGGGTTGCCGTCGATCCGGCCGACTCGCCACCGGCATTGCGGGTGCCTGACAGGCACATAACGGCGCTCGCGCGGTCCGGCCGGGCGGAGGCGACGGCGTACAATCGCCGCCCATGGCGATCTACCTCGACCACGCTGCGACCACGCCGCTCCGGCGCGAGGCGCTCGACGCGATGCTGCCGTTCCTCACCGACGGATTCGGCAACCCGTCGTCGGCCCACAGCTTCGGGCGCGTCGCCCGGGCCGCGCTCGACGAGGCCCATGAACGGGTCGCCGAACGCCTCCACGCCGAGCCGCGCGAGATCGTCTTCACCTCGGGCGGCACCGAGGCGAACAACCTCGCGATCAAGGGTGCCGCCTGGGCCGGCAAGGCCCGCGGTCACCGGATCGTGACCTCGCCGGTCGAGCACCACGCGGTCGGCCACACCCTCGAGCACCTCGCCCGCTTCGGTTTCGAGATCGTCGAGGTGCCGGTCGACCGCTACGGGCGGGTCGACCCCGACGAGCTCGACGCGGCGATCACCGACCGGACGATCCTCGTGACGATCATGCTCGCCAACAACGAGGTCGGGACGATCCAGCCGATCGCCGAGATCGCCAGGCGGGTCAAGGCCCACAAGGGCGTCCTGCTCGCGGTGGACGCGGTCCAGGCCGCCCCGTACGTCGACATCGACCTTCGCGAGCTGCCGGTCGACATGCTCTCGATCGCCGCCCACAAGTTCGAGGGACCGAAGGGCATCGGGGCGCTGTTCCTGCGCCACGGGACCCACATCCTGGCCCAGCAGCAGGGCGGCACGCAGGAGCGCCACCGGCGGGCCGGCACCGAGAACGTCGCCGGCGCCGTCGGGCTGGCCGCGGCGTACGAGCTCGCCTGCGACGAGCGGCCCGAGACGGTCAAGCGGCTGCGCCGCCAGCGCGACCGCCTGAAGGGTGCCGTCCTCGCGGTCGACGGGACGGAGCTGACGGGCCATCCGAAGCAGCGCCTGCCGGGCCTGCTCTCGATCATCGCCCGCGACACGGACGGCGCCGCCGTCGCACTCTCGCTCGACCTCGAGGGGATCGCCTGTTCGGTCGGTTCGGCCTGCACGACGGGCTCCACCGAGGTGAGCCACGTCCTCTCGGCGATGGGTTATCCCGACGAGGAGGCCCGCGGCGCGCTCCGCCCCAGCCTGGGCCGGACGACGACCGACGAGGAGGTCGAGACGGCGGCCGACATCGTGCCGCGCGTCCTCGCCTCGATGCGGGTCGGCGCCGCCGCGGTCGCGGCCGATCCCCTCGGCCAGGGGGTCGGCGTTTGAGTCGGATCCTCGTTGCGATGTCGGGGGGCGTCGACTCTTCGGTCGCCGCAGCGCTCGT
>DASTVH010000067.1:0-14495 GCA_035759195.1 Candidatus Limnocylindrales bacterium | reverse complement strand
CTCGCGAGGGCCGGGCGGCGGACGCTCGTGCTCGAGCGGCGGCAGCGGGTCGGCGGTGCGGCCGAGACGGCCGCCCTCGGCGGCGTCCGAGTGCCCCGGCTGGCCCACACCGTGGGGCGCCTTCGGCCGTCGATCGTCCGGGACCTCGAGCTGCGCCGCCACGGCCTCCAGCTCGTCGCGCCCGACGTACGGGTCTTCGCTCCCCAGGCCGACGACCGGGCGGTCACGTTGTGGGCCGACGGGGCGCGGACGGTCGAGTCGCTGCGGGCATGGTCTCCGCGCGACGCCGAGCGGTATCCCGATTTCGATCGGCTCGTCCGTTCGCTCGGACGGTTCCTCGGCGACCTGGCCGGCCGCACGCCGCCCGACATCCGCTCGCCCGGCCTCGGCGACGCCCTCACCGGGCTGCGGCTGGGCCGAACCTTCCGCGGCCTGGGCCGGCACGACGCGCACACGATCCTCCGGGTCCTCCCGATGGCCGTCGCTGACTTCGTCGCGGAGGCGTTCGAGACCGACGCCGTCCAGGCGGCGATCGCCTGGCGGGGCGTCCAGTACTGCGCGGTCGGGCCGTGGTCGGCGGGGACGACGGCGATCCTGCTCGGCGACTCGGCGGGCAACGACGGCGGCGCCGCGGGCCAGACGGTCTTCGCGCTCGGCGGCCCGGGGGCGCTGTCCGAGGCGCTCGCCGCGGCGGCCCGGGCGGCGGGCGCGGAGATCCGCTGTGGCGCCGAGGTGGCCGCGATCACGTCCCGCGATGGTGCGGTGACCGGGGTCGCGCTGGCGAGCGGCGAGGAGATCAGCGCCCCGTCGGTCGTCTCGGGGCTCGACCCGAAGCGGACCCTGACCGGTCTCTGCGACCCGGTGGCGATCGGCCCGACGCTGCGCTGGCGGGCCGGCAACTACCGGACGCCCGGCGTCGTGTCGAAGGTGAACCTCGTCCTCGACGGCCTGCCGCGCTTCCGGGCGGCCGGCGGCGAGGACGAGACGCTGCTGCGCGGCCGGATCGTCGTCGCGCCGGGCATCGACACGATCGAGCGGGCGTTCGATGCCGCGAAGTACGGAAACGTCTCGGACAGGCTCGTGTTCGAGGCGACGGTCCCGTCGCTCGTCGATCCGTCGCTCGTGGACGGTGCGCCGGCCGGGACGCACGTGGTGAGCGTCCTCGCCCAGTACACGCCGTACCGCCTGCGCGAGGGCTCGTGGGACGACGCGGAGCGCCGGGAGGGCGTCGGGAACGCGGTCGTCGGGGCGCTCGAGGAGCTGGCGCCGGGCTTCAGTAGCCTGATCCGCGACCGCGAGGTGCTCTCGCCGCTCGACCTCGAGCGGGAGTACGGCCTGAGCGGCGGCCACCCGCTGCACGGCGAGCCGGGCCTGGACCAGTTCTTCCTGTGGCGGCCGCTCCTCGGCCATGCCCGCTACCGGCTGCCGATCGATGGGCTCTACCTGGCCGGCTCAGGCGCCCACCCGGGCGGCGGCGTGACGGGCCAGCCGGGGCACAACGCGGCGCGCGAGATCCTGGCCGATCGGCGGCGGCCGGGCCGAGGGTAGCGAGTGGGCCCCGCGCCCGCGCTCGACGCTGGACGATTTCGCACGGCGCGCCAGGTCACACGGGATTCGCGGCGACGATCTCGGCCTCCGAGATGGGACGGCGGGGTGGAGCGGCTGGCGCCGCTCGGAGCGGGCCGCGCGGCGCAGGACGCGACTCAGCGCTTCTGATCGCCCCCGAGCATCCCGCCGAGGAGCCCGCCGAGGTCCGGCATCCCGCCGCCCGCACCCGCGCCGCCGGAGCCGCCGAGCAACCCGCCGAGCAGGCCGCCCAGGTCCGGGCCGCTCTTTGCGGCGGCCTCGTTGACGCCGCCCGGAGGCGCCTTCCCGTCCGGCGTCAGCATGTCGACGATCTGGGGCAGGAACGCCGCGAGGAGCGGCAGGAGTGTCGAGATCGACAGGCCGGAGCTCGCCGACAGCTTCTGGACGGTGTCGTCGCCGAGCGCGCTGCCGAGCTGCTGCGGCGGGATGGGCTCGTTGCCCCCGCGGCCGACCCACGAGTCGACCTGCGCGCCGAATCCGGCACCCCGGAGCTTGTCGAGGATGCCGTCGATTCCGCCCTGGCTGCTGATGGCGGAGGCCAGCCCCGTGAGGGCCGCGGCGGGCGCCGGGGAGCCGCCGGCAGCGGCCGCGTCCGGGTTGTCTCCCAGACGATTGAGCATGCCCGAGAGATCGTCCATCGTGAGGCCTCCAGCCTTGGGTGCCGGCGGTGCCGGGGAGCCGGATCGTACGCCATGGACGACGGTGGCGCCGATCAGGCGGTCGCGACCACGATGCCGGCCCGGCGCGAACGGGTGGACGGGACCGTCGGGCCGGTCGCCCGCGTGGCGATCGCGACGCCGGCCACGACGACGAGGCCGCCGATCACCGTCGTCGGACCGACCGACTCGCCGAGGACGATCGCCCCGCTGGACACGCCGACCAGCGGAATCAGGTAGTTCACGACCGACGTCCGGGCGGCGCCCCAGCTGCCGATCAGGTGGAAGAAGAGCAGCGGTGCCACGGCGGATGCGGCGAGTCCGAGCCAGAGCAGCGCCTCGAGCGTGGCCGCCGGCGGAATCACGAAGGCGGGCTGCTCGAAGAGCAGGGCAAGCGGCCCCGTGATCGCCAGCCCCGACGCCACCTGTCCGGCGGCGATGGGGAGCGGACGCTGGCCCCGAAGGTGCCGGCGAGCGTAGACGGCCGTGACGGCGTACGACGCCACGGCGAGCAGCATCGCGGCGATCGAGCCGGCCGATGCGCCGCCGTCGATCCCGCCTCCGACGACCACGACGACGCCGCCGAGGCCGATGAGCACGCCCGCGAGTCGACCCGCCCGCAGCGGCTCGTCCCGGAGAACGAGCCCCGCGAGGATGACCGTGAAGAGCGGCGTCGCGGCGTTGAACAGCGAGGCGAGGCCCGCGTCGACGCCCCGCTGGCCCCAGGTGATGAGGGTGAACGGCAGCGCGACGCCGGTGAGGCCGACGACCGCGACGTGCCGCATCGTCGAGCGCGACGGGAGACGGCCGCCGCGCAGCCGCAGGACGGTGAGCAGCACCGCCGCGCCGATCGCCAGGCGGACCGAGACGAAGCTGAGCGGGCCGAGCGCCTCGGCGCCGACCTCGACCGCGAGGTATGCCGAGCCCCAGATCAGCCCGAGCAGGACGAACAGGAGGCCGTCGCGCGAGATGAGCGCCGTCATCTCAGGATGCCGCGCGGGCCGCGAGGACCGGATCGGCGCGGCGGAGCCCGAGCCCGGCCGCGATCCGGTCGGCGATCCGCTGGGGCCACCCGACGCGCGCCGGCGCCGGCGCTGCGCCGACGACTCCGGCGACGCCCGTCGATTCGAGTCCGACCGTCCGGCCGCGCCACGGCAGGAAGCGCGTCGGACGGATCCGGATCACCTGCGAATAGGTAGCGAGGAAGCCCCCGGCATCGAGGCCGATCCCGGCCAGCTGCGTCCGGTACTTCGCGAGGTGGGTCTTCGGCAGGACCGTTGCTGCCGGATCGACGAGAAGCTCTGCTCGTCCCTCGAGCAGACCGACGTCGAAGTCGTCCTCGGGCTGGCCGAGCGCGAGCATGACCGTCGGGTTGGACAGGATGTTGCGCACCTTCTGGGCGCTCGGCTTGCTCGCCACGAAGATGTCGCTCCCGTCCCAGCTGAACCAGATCGGCACGAGGTGCGGACCGCCTTCGGGGCGCACGGTGCTGAGCCAGACGACCGGCTCCGTGGACAGGAGCCGGCCGATCCGGGCGGCGTGCGGCGTCGACTCGAGCGGATCCATGGCTCGATCGTCGCGGCCGGCCCGACGCGGGCCAGCGGGCGGACGTGGCGTCGGCGGGTGGACGTTTGTCGCACGGGCGCCGCGACATTGCGGCGGCGCTCAGCGGCGCTCCCGGCGCTCTTCCTCGACGAGCGTCTCGTCGCGGTCACGGCGGACCGGCTCGTCGGGTCCCGGTGGTTCGGCGGCGGCGGCGCCGGTCGGCGGGGCTCCGGCCGGCAGATCCCAGCTCCAGGTCCTGAGGCGGCGCAGGAGGCGCCGGCCGGTGAGGTCGAGGTGGATCGGCGTGATCGCGATCCGGCGGTTCACGACCGCGTGGAAGTCGGTGCCCTCGACCGACAGGCCCGACGGCGGCGGGCCGCCGATCCAGAAGTAGGGGATGCCCCGCGGGTCGAGGCGTTCGATCAGTTGGTCCTGGTACACGCGGCGGCCGAGCCGCGTCACCTCGATGCCTTCGCACTGGTCCGGCGGGACCGCCGGCACGTTGACGTTCACGAGTTCGCCGCGCGACAGGCCGTGCTCGAGGATGTTGCGGGCGACGACGCCGGCCGCGAGGGCGGCCAGGGTGAAGTCCGGATGTTCGTAGTATTCCTGCGAGATCGCGAAGCCCGGGCAGCCGTTGATCACCGCCTCCATCGCCGCGCTGACCGTCCCCGAATACGTGATGTCGTCGCCGAGGTTCGCGCCGTAGTTGATCCCGGCCGCGACCAGATCGAAGCCGTGGCCGAAGTAGCCGAGGAAGGCGAGGCTGACCGCGTCGGTCGGCGAGCCGTCGACCGACCAGGCGGTCGAGCCGTCGGCGAGGGTCCGCTCGCGGACCCTCAGGGGCCGCATCAGCGTCTTCTGATGGCCGACCGCGCTCTGGTTCGTGTCCGGCGCGACGACCGTCGTCTCGCCGATCGGATCGAGGGCCTGCTTGAGGGCGAGCAGCCCGCGCGATTCCACGCCGTCGTCGTTCGTGACGAGGATGCGCGGCCGGCTCGACCAGTCGTGCAGCGGCCGGGCGGCCGACCGCAGGGCTCGCGGCCCGCCCCGCGCCGCCCCGCCGGCGACGGGTTCGCCGCGCTCCTTGTCGAGGTCGCGCCGCTCGGTTCGGGCGCGCTCGCGGGTCATGTCGGGTCGGTCGCCGGGTCCCTCGTCGGCGCGCGGGCCGCCGGCCTTGCCGTCGCGCTCGTCGTCGGTCATGGGCCCTCTCCGTCCGGCTCAGATCGACACGTCGGGGTCGATCCCGGGCGCCGGCTCGCGGGGGACGCGGACCGGGCGACCTTCTCGCGCCTCGACACGTTTCGCGGCCCGCGTGGCGACCGGCGACGGCTCGCGGCTGACGACGAGGAAGTGGAAGAAGAAGGCCGAGATGACCGCGGCGATCGGGATCCCGAAGATCGCCCCGGTGATGCCGGCGATCTTCGAGCCGATGAGGACCGAGCCGAGGACGACGATCGGGTGGATGCCGACGGCTTCCTGCATCAGCCGCGGCTGGATCCCGTTCATCACGACGAGCCAGCCGATGCCCATGAGGAGGAGCGACGGCACCGTGGCGTCGGGCGTCGCGAGGAGCGCGACGACGACCGGCGGCGCCCAGGCGACGAACGGACCGAAGAACGGAATCGCCATGAGGCCCCCGGCGAGCGCCGTCGTCACCGCCGTGTAGGGGATGCCCAGGACCGCGCTCGTGACCGCGGCGATCGCCGCGTAGACGACGCCGAGGATCGCCTGGCCGCGGAGGAAGCCGCCGAAGCTGCGGGCGACGCTCGTCTCGAGCAGGCGGGCCTCCTCCTTGTACGCCGGCGGAACGAGGCGGAAGAGGAACGACACGATCGCGTCGCGGTCCACGACCATGTAGAGCGAGAGGATGAGGACGATGAGCAGGTTGCCCATCGCCCCGAGGCTGGCGACCGCGAGCTGCTGGATCGGACCCGCCAGCTGGACCGCGTAGTCGGCGATGTTGTCGAGGAAGATCGTGGCCTGCTCCTCGAGGTCCACCTGGCTCAGCCCGAGGCCGTTCAGCCGCTCCTGCCACGGCCGGAGGATGTTCGGCAGGTCCTGTCGGAGGTTCGGCACGCCGGCGACGAAGTCGGCGATCGAGTCCGCCAGCGCCCCGGCGATCACGACGACCGCCAGGACGATCGCCCCGACGAGGGCGGCATAGACGAGGACGACCGCCCCGACTCGGGGCAGGAACGGCAGCAGGCGGGTCAGGCCGGCCACGACCGGGCTCAGGATGAAGGCGAGCAGCCAGGCGAGGAAGAAGACGAGGACGAGGTCGCCGAAGGCGAAGAAGACCGAGGCGACGAGACCGGTGAGGACGAGCGCGAGGGTCAGCGCGCCGAGCACGAGCACAGCCGTCAACCAGCGGCGCTGGCGCTCGGTCACCATCGTCATCGTCGGGCGCACCTCACGGGGCGGTTCGAGCCGTGCCCTGCCCTGAAGGGGGCGGTGCCCCCTCCCTTCGCGGTCATGGTAGTCGGCGCCGCTCACCCGGCGCTCACCGGAGGCCCGCACCGGCGCTTCCGACGGGCACGCGATTCTCGTGGCACGAGCACATCGGGCACGCGTCGCGACGCAGCGGGCCGGTCAGGCCAGGTTCGGCCCCGATTCGGTCGATCCTGCTCGCGGGGCGCACAAGCCGGCCCGCTCGGGCGTCAGGCGCGTCCCATGTGAACGCCCCGCGAGAATCGCGGGGAGGCGGAGCGGCGGCGCGGGAAGCCGCCCGGGGAGGCCGCCGCCGAACCCTAGCGCAGCCCCATCCGGTGGCGGACGTCGTCCATCGTCGCCTCGGCTTTCGGGCGCAGGCGGTCCGCGCCTTCCTCGAGGATCCCGTCGATCTGCTCCGGATGGGCGATCAGCTCGAGGTAGCGCTCGCGGGCCGGCGCGTAGTGGGCGACGATCCGGTCGGCCAGCAGCTTCTTCGTGTCGACGCAACCCGTGCGCGCCGTCCGCTCGCCATCCTGGATCTCCTCCCAGTCGGGGCCGAAGAAGCGGTGCAGCTGGCAGACGTTGCAGACCTCGGGCCGGCCCGGGTCGGTCCGCAGGATCCGCTTCGTGTCGGTCACCATCGACATGACCTGCTTGCGGATCACCTCGGGTTCGGCGAGGACCTCGATCGTGTTGCCGAGCGACTTGCTCATCTTCCTCACGCCGTCGGTGCCGAGGACGGTCGGCGCCTCGGTGAACACCGCCTGTGGCTCGAGGAACGTGTCGCCGTAGCGATGGTTGAAGGCGCGAACGATCTCGCGCGAAAGCTCGAGGTGGGCGGCCTGGTCCTTCCCGACCGGCACCCGATCGGCGCGGTAGATGACGATGTCGGCCGCCTGCAGGATCGGGTAGGTCAGGAGGCCGTGGTTCACGTCGTCGGGCTGCTGGGCCTTCTTCTCCTTGTAGGTCGGCGTCCGCTCGACCCAGCTGACCGGCGTGACCGTCGCGAGGAGCCAGGCCAGCTCGGCGTGCTCCGGGCGGTGGCTCTGGACGAACAGCGTGCAGCGCTCCGGGTCGAGCCCGAGGGCCAGGAGCGAGGCCGCCATGTCGCGAGTCCGGGTCCGCATCGCCTCGGCGTCGTGGAGGCTGGTGAGCGCGTGGTAGTCGACGATGCAGTAGATCGCCTCGTACTCCCACTGGAGCGCCACGTAGTTGCGGATCGCGCCGAGGTCGTTGCCGAGGTGGACGATCCCCGACGGCTGGATGCCGCTGAAGATGCGGTGCCGGGGGAGCGGCGCCTCGGTCGGCGCAGGGGCGGGTTCGAGGTCGATCGTCATGGGCCGCGAGTGTAGCGGAGCGCAACGGGCCGACAGGGCCCGCTTCGGGCATGCCGCGCTCCGCTACCATCGCATCGCATGTCGACCGTTGCCCCCGCCACCGTCCGATGAGCGTCGCCCCGCTGCGGGTGGCGGTGCTCGGTGCGGGGACCGTCGGAGCCGCCGTCGTCCGTGCCCTGACCGACCCGGCGCGGCCATTCGCCACCGCCGGTGGCCCGCCGCTCGAGCTCGTCGGCATCGCCGTCCGCGACGTCGAGGCGGCGATCGGACGGGGCCTGCCGGCCGATCTGCTCACCGACGCGCCGGCTCACCTCGTGGCCGACCCGGCAACCGACGTGATCGTCGAGCTCATGGGCGGCGACGAGCCGGCCCGCACGCTCGTCGCGGCGGCGCTCGGTGGCGGGAAGCCGGTCGTGACCGCGAACAAACACGTGATCGCCCACCACGGCCCGGAGCTCGAGGCGCTCGCGCGGCGGACCGGCGCGCCGCTGCGGTTCGAGGCGTCCGTCGGTGGCGGGATCCCGGTCCTGGGGCCGCTCGCCGGCGACCTCGCCGCGAACCGGGTGAAGGCGGTGCGGGGAATCCTCAACGGGACGACGAACCACATCCTGACCGCGATGGAGCGCGACGGCCGCGACTACGCGGAGGCGCTGGCCGAGGCCCAGGCCCGCGGCTACGCCGAGGCGGATCCGGCAGCCGACGTCGAGGGAACCGACGCCGTGAACAAGCTCGTCATCCTCGCCCGCCTCGCCTTCGGGGTCTGGCTCGACCCGGCCGTCGTCGCGACGATCGCGCCGCCCGGCGCCCCCGGGGCGGGCCGGCCGGGCATCACCGGGGTCACGTCCGGCGACGTCGCGCTCGCGATCGCCGACGGCGCGGTCGTCAAGCTGATCGCAGCCGCGGAGCGGCGCGGCCAACGCGGCCAGGGCGAGGCGATCCACGCGTCGGTCCTGCCGGCCCGCGTCGCGGCCGACTCGCCGCTGGGCCGAACGGGCGGCGTGCTGAACCGGGTCGAGATCGATGCCGAGCCGGTCGGCATGGTCGCGTTCGAGGGCCCGGGGGCCGGCGGCCCCGCCACGTCGAGTGCGGTCCTCGGCGACCTCCTCGCAATCGGGCGCGAGGCCGGCAGCACGTGGGCCGGGCTGCCGCCGGCCGGTCGTGCCTTCGCGGTGGCCCGGTGAGCGCCGGGCCGGGCGAGCCGCCGGTCGGCCGGCCGACGCTCGCGAGCCGCTACCGAGCGTTCCTGCCGATCACCGACGCGACGCCCGAGCTGACCCTCGGCGAGGGTTTCACGCCGCTCGTCCGCCTCCGCCGGATCGGGCAGCGGGTCGGGCTGCGCAACCTCTTCGTGAAGGTCGAGGGCCAGAACCCGACCGGCTCCTTCAAGGATCGGGGCATGGTCGTCGCGGTCGCGAAGGCAGTCGAGGACGGCGCCCGGGCGATCATCTGCGCGTCGACCGGCAACACGTCCGCGTCGGCCGCCGCCTACGGGGCCGCCGCGGGGCTCGACGTCGTCGTCGTCCTGCCGAAGGGCCGGATCGCCCCGGGCAAGCTGATCCAGGCGATCGTGGCCGGCGCGAGGGTCGTGGCGATCGACGGCAACTTCGACGCCGCGCTCGACATCGTCCGCGCCCTGGGCGAGCAGGACGACCACCCAGTCACGCTCGTGAACTCCGTCAACCCGTACCGGCTCGAGGGCCAGAAGACCGCGGCGTTCGAGGTCTGCGACGACCTCGGCCGGGCGCCCGACATCCTCTCGATCCCGGTCGGCAACGCCGGCAACATCAGTGCCTACTGGGCGGGATTCGGCGACTACGCGGCGGCTGCGTTCGTCCCGACCCGCCCGCGGATGTTCGGCTTCCAGGCCGCCGGCGCGGCACCACTCGTCACCGGCCGGCCGGTCGAGCGGCCCGAGACGGTCGCGACCGCGATCCGGATCGGCAATCCCGCATCGTGGGCGAAGGCGACGGCGGCCCGCGACGAGAGCGGCGGCCTGATCGAGGCCGTGACCGACGACGAGATTCTCGCCGCCTACCGGGCCCTCGCGACCGAGGAGGGCATCTTCTGCGAGCCGTCGTCGGCGACGAGCGTCGCCGGGGTCCTCAAGGTCGGCGCTCGCGGCGACATCGGGCCCGATGCGCTCGTCGTCTGTGTCCTCACCGGGACCGGCCTCAAGGATCCGACGACCGCCGAGGCCCAGGCCCAGGCGGCGGTCGGCCCGGGCGGTTCGGTCGTGATCGAGGCGGAGCCGACGGTCGCGTCGGTCGCGGTGGCCCTCGGATGGTGACGAACTGGCTCGCCGAGCTCGACGGCCACCGCATCGTGGTCGAGGTACCCGCCTCGAGCGCGAATCTCGGCGCCGGCTACGACTGCCTCGCGATCGCCCTCGGGCTGACGAACCGGATCGAGTTCGAGGTCCGCGGCTGGAGCCGGGGCAGCATCGAGCTGTCCGTCGACGGCCAGGGCGTCGATGAACTGAGCGAGGATCGCGAGAACCGCTGCGTGCTCGGCGTCGAGGCGGCGCTCCGGGCCATCCGCGGCGAGATCCCCGAGGGCGTCGGCTGGCGGATCGACATGCGCAACGAGATCCCGCTCGCCCGCGGTCTCGGTTCGTCGGCCGCGGCGACGGTGGCCGGCCTCGTGGCCGGCAACGCGTTCCTCGGCGAGCCGCTGACCCAGGCCGACCTCCTCCGGCTGGCGACCGAGATCGAGGGCCATCCCGATAACGCCGCCGCGGCGCTCCTCGGGGGCTTCGTGGTCAGCGCCGCGATCGACGGCGCGGTCGAGGCGCTCCGCTTCGACGCCCCGCGCGACCTGCGGGCGATCCTCTTCGTTCCCGAGCTGCGTCTCGCGACGAAGAGGATGCGGGAGGTCCTGCCGGAGTTCGTGCCCCGCGCAGACGCGGTGGCCAACCTGACCCGGGTCGCGATCGGCGTGGCGGGGATCTCGATCGGGCGGTTCGACCTGCTCCGGCTGGTCACCGTCGACCGCCTCCACGAGCCGTACCGGGCGGCCGCCTTCCCGCAGCTGCCGCAGTTCGTCGAGGCGGCCCGGGGGGCAGGTGCGATCGGGGCCTGCCTGTCAGGTGCGGGCTCGTCGATCATCGCGTTCTCGGACTCGGTCCGAACGATCACCAGGATCGAGGGCGCGTTCGCCGCGGCCTCGGCCGACACCGACCTGCCCGGCCGGATCCTCGTCGTCTCGCCGCGCAACGCCGGCGCCCAGGTCGTCGACCGGCGCTGAGACCCGCCTTCGGGGCGGTCCGGCGCGGTCCGGGGCGGTTGACGGGCGGCCGCACACTTCGGCTGTGGGCGAGTTCATCCAGGTGATCGGCGGCAGCATCGGCGGCCTCGTCGCCGGGGCCCTGCGGGGGATCGGCGACGCGCTGCGGGGCATCGTCGCGTCGGCCGAGGCGGCCCTGCCCGGCGGCCTGCTCTTCGCGGTCGTGTTCGTCGTGCTCGTCGTCGCCGCCTGGAACCTGGCCAAGCGCTGACCGCTACCGGTCGCGCGTGCCCCCGCGACGTCCTCAGCCGCCGGCGGCAGCCGCCGCCGAATGCCGGCCGACGAACGTCAGCACCTCGCTCCAGGCGTCGGCCGAGGCGGCCGCGAACTGATCGGCCTTGCGGTCGAAGAAGCCGTGCGGCGCCTCGGGGTACGTCTTGAGGCGGTGCTCGACGCCCGCCCGCTCGAGGGCGTCCTCGAACGCGGCGACCGCCTCGGGCGGGATGCTTCGGTCGGCTCCGCCGAAGAGCCCGAGAATCGGGGCCTCCATCCGACCCGCGACCTCGGCCGGGGCCGGTGAGCCGGCCCGGCCCGGGCCGACCGGCGGTCCGTAGAACCCGATCGCCCCCGCCAGGCCGAGGTCGAGCGCCGACGAGAGGAAGGCCATTCGGCCGCCCATGCAGAAGCCGACCGTGAAGAGCGCCGGCGGGCCGTCACGGAGGGTCCGGGCGTGGGCCGCGCCGGCCGCGATGTCGGCGGCCACGCCGGCCCAGGCGAGCTGCTCGACGTGGGGCATGAACTCGAAGCCCTCGGTCCGTCGGCCGAGCCCGGCCGTCCGCCCGAACCAGTCGATCGCGACGGCGTCGACCCCGTTCTCGGCGAACCGGAGCGCCAGCTCGACGTAGTAGTCGTGGAGGCCGCGAACGTCGGGCAGGATGACGATCGCGGCCCCCGACGGGGCGGCGGCCCGCGCCTCGAACGTTGTCAGACGATTGCCGTCGCCAGCCGTGAGGGTGGCCTCGCCTGAGTCGAGGGCGCCGCCGGCGACCGGGCGGATCGGGGGGCGTGAGTCGTGATCGAAGCACATCGGGCTGCCTCCGGCGTGTGGGATATTCTGGCCATGGATGTCGAGATCCGCCAGGCCGACCCGGAGCGCGATGCCGCCGGCGTCGCCGAGATCTACGGCGCGGCGGTCGAGACGACGATCGCCTCGTTCGAGGCCGTCGCCCCCGCTGCCGCGGAGATCGCCGAACGGATGCGACGGGTCCTGACCCGAACGCCGTGGCTCGTCGCGATCGAAGACGGGCGGGTCGTCGGCTACGCCTATGCCGGGATCCACCGGGAGCGGGCCGGGTACCGCTGGTCGGTCGACGTCTCGGCGTACGTTCGGGACGGCTACCGCGGCCGGCGAATCGGGCGCTCCCTCTACGACCGGCTGCTTCCGATCGTCCGGCGCCAGGGGTTCGCGAACGCCTACGCCGGAATCGCCCTGCCGAACCCGGCCAGCGTCGCCCTCCACGAAGCGATCGGGATGCGCCTGATCGGCGTCTACGAGCGGGTCGGCTGGAAACGGCTCGGCGACGCCCCCGGAGCGTGGCTCGACGTCGCCTGGTACGGGATGCGCCTCGGCGAGCCGCCGCTGACGGACGCCGGCGAGCCGGCCGAGCCGCTCACGCTGGTCGAGGTGACCGGCCCGGCCGGGCCGCGCGGGGCGACACCCTGACGATTGCCCGGGGTTCGGCGAGAGCGGTGGGATGAGTGGGCGCGGGAGCGCTTGCGGGCCCGGGCCCCGGGAGCGTGCAGACCCGCACGGTAGAATGCGCTGATGCCTGCCCGCCCCCTCGTGGTCCAGAAGTTCGGCGGTTCGTCGCTCGCCGACGCGGACCGGATCCGGCGCGTCGCGCGGCGGATCGCCCGCGAGCGCGCCGCCGGCGCCGACCTCGTCGTCGTCGTCTCGGCGATGGGCGACACGACCGACGAGCTCCTCGGCCTCGCGGCGGCGATCACCGAAACGCCCGACGAACGCGAGCTCGACATGCTCCTCGCCACCGGCGAGCACCAGAGCGCGACGCTCGTGAGCATGGCGCTCCACGCCCTCGGCGTGCCGGCGATCAGCCTCAGCGGCCCGCAGGCCGGCATCACGACCGACGCCCGCCACGGCAGGGCCCGCATCGCGAGCGTCGAGCCGAGCCGGGTCCGACGTGAGGTCGAACAGGGCAAGGTCGTGATCGTCGCCGGCTTCCAGGGCCGGACCGAGACCGGCGACGAGGGCGATGTCCACGCGGCCGACATCACGACGCTCGGCCGCGGCGGATCGGACACGACGGCTGTCGCCCTGGCCGCCCGCCTCGGCGCTGACCGCTGCCAGATCTTCACCGACGTCCGAGGCATCTACACCGCCGATCCCCGCCTCGTCCCGACAGCCCGCCAGCTGCCGGTCATCGGCTACGAGGAGATGCTCGAGCTGGCCCACCAGGGCGCCCAGGTCATGCAGACCCGGGCGGTCGAGCTGGGCTGGGTGAACGACGTCGTCATCGAGGTCCTCAGCTCGTTCGAGGACGCCCCAGGCACGCTCATCGAGGAGGACCCGCTCGTGGAGCAGCGGAACAAGGTTCGCGGCCTCGCCCACGACCGCAACGTCGCGAAGATCACCCTCGTCGAGGTGCCCGACAAGCCGGGTGTCGCCGCGAGCGTCTTCCAGCCCCTCGCCGAGGCCGGCATCAACGTCGACATGATCGTCCAGAACATCGGCCACGGCGGCGCGACCGACCTGAGCTTCACGATCCCCCAGGTGGAGCTGGCGAAGGCGAAGCGGATCCTCGACCCGGTGGCCCGCGAGCTGGGCTTCCGCGAGATGACGACCGATTCGTCGGTGGCCAAGGTCTCGATCGTCGGCGCCGGCATCCAGAACGCGCCCGGCTATGCGGCGCGGATGTTCAGGGCCCTGGCCGACGCCGGGGTGAACATCGAGATGATCTCGACCTCGGAAATCCGGATCACGACGATCATCGCCGAGGACGCGCTCGAGACGGCCGTCCGGGCCCTCCACGAGGCGTTCGAGCTGGAGCGCCCGGAGGCGATCGAGGCGGCCGCGGCCGGCTGATGACCGTCGACGCCCCCTTCCTCGCCCGCCAGGAGCGATTCGCGCTCGTCGGCTCGACGAACGACGTCGTCCGCGGCTGGCTCGCTTCCGGCGAGCCCGAGGTCTGCCTGGCCGTCGCCGACGAGCAGTCGGCGGGGCGGGGCCGCGAGGGCCGGCAATGGACGGCGCCGCCGGGACGGGCGCTCCTGCTCTCGCTCGGCTTCCGCCCGACCTGGCTGTCGCCCGATCGGGTCTGGCGCCTGGCCGCGCTCGTGGCGCTGGCCATGGCCGACGCGGCCGAGGAGGTCGCCTTCCTGCCGGACCATGCGATCCGCCTCAAGTGGCCGAACGATCTCGTGATCGAGGACGCCGCGCCGGCCGGGGAGCCCGCAGGCGCGCCGAGCGGCGGGACGCGCGGCGTCCGCAAACTGGCCGGCATCCTCGGGGAGACCGACGGCCTCGGGAGCGACGACCCGCGGGCGATCGTCGGCATCGGGATCAACGCCGACTGGCCGGCGAGCGAGTTCCCGCCCGAGCTGGCCGGTTCGATGACCTCGCTGCGCGAGGCGTCCGGCGGGCGCCCGATCGACCTTGCCCTCCTGCTCGATGCGTTCACATCCCGCCTCGAGGTCC
>DASTVH010000066.1:0-9892 GCA_035759195.1 Candidatus Limnocylindrales bacterium | reverse complement strand
GTCGCCGAATCGACCCGCTGCCTCCAATGCACGTGCGAGGCGATCGGCTTCTGCGACCTTCGCCGGCTCGGGATCGAGTACGGGACGACGCTGCCGACGCTCGAGCCGCAGCACCACCAGGGCGCCGGCTACCGCTCGGTGACCGAGAACCGCTTCACCGGTGTCAACCACGACTACATCCGCGACGACTCCCACGCGTTCATCCTCCGCGAGCCGTCGCGCTGCATCGACTGCGGGCGCTGCGCGAATGTCTGCGCCGAGGTCGTCGGGGCCGCCTGCTACGACTTCATGCGGATCGGCTTCGACACGCTCGTGACGACGCCCCTCGACATGAGCCTGAACGACACGCCGTGCGTCTCCTGCGGCCGCTGCGCGGAGACCTGCCCGACGGGGGCGCTCATGCCGAAGCCGCGGATCCTCGAGAAGTACGAGGTCGACGAGAGCCGCTGCATCCTGTGCGGGATCTGCGTCGACGCGTGCCCCTACGACGCGCTCCGCGACGGTGCGGACTTCGAGCTCTCGCACACCTCGCGCGAGGAGCCGATGATCGACCTGATCGCGCTCGCGGCGGTCGACCGGGAGACGGAGGTCACGTATATCCGACGCGAACCCGACTGGGCCGAGCGGGCGGCCGCCGCGGGACGGATCGTCCGCTCCGACCGGCTCCTTCCGGTCCTGCCGGCGTCACTCGCCGGCGGCAACGGGGGGAACGGGCACGGCGGCCGCGGTCCCGACAACGGGCACGACCACGGCAACGGCCACGGCGCGCACGGGGCGGGCGCCGGGTCCCACGCCGGTCACGGCTGAGCGCGCCGGACGTGGCGATCGGCGACACGATCCCGTTCACGTCGATCCCGTGGATCGACGCGCTGTTCGTCGTCTTCGCGGGCGTGACGCTGCTGGCCGGGCTGCTCGTCGTGACGATGCGCGACATCATCCGCTGCGGCCTCGCAATGATGGTCGCGTTCGGCGGCCTGGCCGGCATCTACGTCCTCCTCGGCGCGCCGCTCATCGCGGCCGCCCAGGTCCTCGTCTACATCGGCGCGATCAGCGTCCTCATCCTCTTCGCGATCATGTTGACCGAGACGAAGGACGCCCCATCGCGCCTCGTCTTCCAGACCCAGGCCGTGCCGGCGGCCGTCGCCGCGGTCCTGCTCGCGATCGTGACGATGCTCGCGATCGTCGCCACCGACTGGGGTGAGCTGGCCGAGCGGCTGACCACGGCCACCGACGAGCTCGCCCGCGTCCTCTTCGCCGACTGGATCCTCGCCTTCGAGGTCGTCGGCGTCCTGCTCCTCGCCGCGGTCATCGGCGGCGTCTTCCTCGCCAAGCGGGAGCGCACGGACGAGGCGGAGCGGCCGCGATGATCAGGATCATCGGCACGACGATCCTCGCGGTCGTCTTCATCGTGCTCCTCGGGCTGGTGTCCCTCGCGACCGGCGGTGCAGACTCGCTCGACGCCTATCTCACGGTGGCGACGCTCCTCTTCGCGATCGGGATGTTCGGCTTCCTCGCCCGGCGCAACGCGATCAGCATGTTGATGTCGGTCGAGCTCATGCTCAACGCGGTGAACCTCACGATCCTCGCCTTCGGCGCCTTCGTCGAGGGCCTCGCGGTCTCCGGCTCGGTCATCGCCCTGATGGTCATGGCCGTCGCTGCCGCCGAGGTGACGGTCGGCCTCGCGATCGTCATCGCCATCTTCCGGAACAAGAAGACGCCGCTCGTCGACGAGTACGACGCGATGCGCCAGTGACCGACGGCGGCTGATGTACGACGTCCTGATCCCGCTGATCGCGCTCCTGCCGCTGGTCGGCTTCGTCGTCACGGCGGTCGTCGGCCGGCGTCTGGGCAAGGCGGCCCACTGGCTGCCGGTCGGGCTCGTCGTCATCGCCTGGGCGATCGGGATGGTCGTCGCGGTCGCTGCCCTGACCCACGCCGACCCGTTCGGCGAGACCGGCTACGGGGTCACCCTCTACGAGTGGATCCCGGCCGGCGATTTCGTGGTCGAGGCCGGCTTCTTCGTCGACACGCTGACCGCCTGCCTGCTCATCGTCGTCCTGACGATCGGCATGCTCGTCCACATCTACTCGATCGGGTACATGAGCCACGACCCCGGGTACTGGCGCTTCTTCGCCTACCTGAACCTGTTCATGTTCTCGATGCTGCTCCTCGTCCTCGCCGACAACTTCCTCGTCGTCTTCGTCGCCTGGGAGCTGGTCGGCCTCTCGAGTTACCTGCTGATCGGCTTCTGGAAGCAGAAGCGATCCGCGGCCCTGGCGGCGAAGAAGGCGTTCATCGTCAACCGCGTCGGCGACGTCGGGTTCGCGCTCGCGATCATGCTGATCTTCGTCAGCCTCGGCACGCTCGACATCCGGGAGGTGATCGAGCGCATCGGCGAGCTCGACCACGGCACGGTGATCGCGATCTCGCTGCTGATCTTCGCCGGGGCGATGGGCAAGAGCGCCCAGTTCCCGCTCCACGTGTGGCTGCCGGACGCGATGGAGGGCCCGACCCCGGTCTCGGCCCTCATCCACGCCGCGACGATGGTCAACGCCGGCGTCTATCTCGTCGCCCGGGCCAACCCGATCTTCGCCCACGCCCCCGAGGCGCTCGTCGTCGTCGTCGCGATCGGCATCTTCACCGCGATCCTCGCCGCCTCGATCGCGATGACCCAGACCGACATCAAGCGGGTGCTCGCCTACTCGACCCTGAGCCAGCTCGGCTACATGTTCGCGGCGCTCGGCGTCGGGGCGTTCACGGCGGCGATCTTCCACCTCATGACCCACGGCTTCTTCAAGGGCCTCCTGTTCCTCGGCTCGGGCTCCGTGATCCACGCGGTCCACGAGGAGCAGGACATGCGCCGGATGGGCGGCCTGGCAAAGAAGATCCCGATCACCTACGCGACGATGCTGGTCGGCTCGCTCGCGATCTCGGGGATCCCGCCGCTGGCCGGGTTCTTCAGCAAGGACGAGATCCTCGGCGAGGCCTTCAAGCTCGGCTTCCCGTGGGTCTGGGCGATCGGGCTGATCGTGGCTGTGATGACCGCGTTCTACATGTTCCGGCTCATGGGCCTGACGTTCTGGGGCGAGAGCCGAGTCGGTCCGCACGTCGAACCGAACGTCCACGAGTCGCCGCCGGTCATGACCTGGCCGCTGATCCTGCTGGCGATCCCGTCGGCGCTCCTCGGGCTGTTCCTCGGCCTGCCGTTCGGCGAAAGCATCATCCACGGCTGGCTTGAACCGGTCTTCCACGAGTCGGTCGAGTTGCTCCACCACGTTGAGGCCGAATACCAGCTGCTCGGGGTCGACGGGGCCCTCATCGGGGCGAGCGTCGCCGTGGCCGCGGTCGGGATCGCCGCCGCCTGGCGGCTGTTCGGGGCGGAGCTGCCCCGCATCCGCCTGACGCCGCGGCCGGAACAGGTCCGCTCGCTGAGCGCCCGCGTCCCGTTCCTCTACCGGGCCTCGCTGAACAAGTGGTGGTTCGACGAGCTCAACCACCTGCTCTTCATCGTGATCGGCGGCCGCGTCGCCGCCTTCCTGTGGTGGTTCGACCGGCGGGTCGTCGACGATTCGCTCAACGACCTCGCGGCGAACACCGTAGGGACCGGCCGCAACCTGCGCCGGGTCCAGACCGGCCGGGTCCAGAACTACGCGCTTGGCATCGCCCTCGGGCTCATCGTGATGGCCGGGTCGTTCCTCGTGCTGGCGGGCCGCTGATGGACGTCTCGACGATCCCGATCCTCACGATCGTCACGTTCCTGCCGCTCCTCGGGGCGATCCTCGTCGCGATCGCCCCGGCCGGCGCCGCCCGGCCGCTGGCGCTCGGCACGGCGCTCCTGACCTGGGTCTTCTCGCTGCTCCTGCTCGTCGGCTTCTCGGCGACGCCCGAACGCGGCGGCCTCTTCCAGTTCGTCGTCACCGCCGACTGGATCCCCCTCTTCGGCATCCAGTACAAGATGGGCGTCGACGGCCTCTCGGTCATCCTGGTCGTGCTGACGACGACGCTGACCTGGGTCTCGATCCTCGCCTCGTTCCGGCCGATCCAGACCCGGATCAAGGAGTACATGGTCTCGTTCCTCGTCCTCGAGGTCGGGATGATCGGGGTCTTCGTCGCGCTCGATCTGTTCCTCTTCTACATCTTCTGGGAGATCGTCCTCGTCCCGATGTACCTGATCATCGGGATCTGGGGCGGGTCGAACCGGATCTACGCGACGATCAAGTTCGTCCTCTACACGCTCGTCGGGTCGCTGCTCATGCTCGTGGCGATCCTGGCGACCGCCTTCGCCTTCCAGGACGCGACCGGCTCGTGGGCCGGGGCCTTCGACTTCGAGCAGCTCCGGGCGTTCGCCGGGACGGCCGGCTTCGCCGACGGCCTCCAGCTCGCGGCGTTCCTCGCGTTCTTCCTGGCCTTCGCGATCAAGGTCCCGATGTTCCCGTTCCACACGTGGCTGCCGGACGCCCACGTCGAGGCCCCGACGGCCGGTTCGGTGATCCTCGCCGGGATCATGCTCAAGCTCGGCGCCTACGGCTTCATCCGGTTCGCCGTCCCGCTCTTCCCCGACGCCGCCCAGACGCTCGCCCCGGCGATCATCGTCCTGAGCCTCATCGCGATCATCTACGGGGCGATCGTCGCCCTCGTCCAGCCCGACCTCAAGAAGCTGGTCGCCTACAGCTCGGTCAGCCACATGGGCTTCGTCACGCTGGGCATCTTCATCTTCAACGAGCAGGGGATGCAGGGCGCGATCCTCCAGATGGTCAACCACGGCCTCATCACGGGCGCCCTCTTCCTGCTCGTCGGCGTGATCTACGAGCGGACCCACGACCGGACGATCGCGAAGATGGGCGGTGCCGCGGCGGTCCTGCCCGCCTGGGCGGTCACGTTCGGCTTCTTCGTCTTCGCCTCGGGCGGGCTGCCCGGCCTGTCGGGCTTCGTCGGCGAGTTCCTCGTCCTCGTCGGCTCGTTCGACTACGCCCCCGCGGTCGCGGCCGTCGCCACGCTCGTGATGATCCTCGCGGCGGCGTACCTGCTGTGGATGTACCAGCGGGTCGTCTTCGGCGAGGTGTCGGACTTCTTCCGGGGCCTCGGCCACCACCTGACCGACATGACGCCGGTCGAGATCCTGACGCTGGCGCCGCTCGGCGCGCTCGTCGTCGCCTTCGGCGTGTTTCCCGGCCTCGTCCTCGACCTGATCGCGGGTTCGGTGACGAACGCGGTCGCCGACGCGGGGCGGGGCAGCCCGATCGCGATCGCCCCCGAGGCCGCGGTCGTCGCGATCGCCCTGCCGATCGTCTACGTCGTCGTCCGGGTCATCTGGGCGGCGTACGCCGACGCCCGTGAGCCGGTCGCGGCCGGAGGGACCAGCCGGTGACCGGCCAGGAGCTGACGGTCATCGCGCCGTTCGTCGCGGCGATCGCGGCGGCGATCTTCATCCTCTTCGTCGACCTTGTCTTCCCCGGCGAGAAGACCGTCGCCGTCGCGGCGTCGCTGCTGGCCCTCGGCGTCGTCGCGGCAATCGCGATCCTGGCTCACAGCCGGGTCGGCGGCGGCCTCCCGGGCGACGCCTTCGACGGTGCCTACCGCCTCGACGCGCTCACGACGTTCCTCGACCTGCTGTTCGTGTCGATCGTCGCGCTCACGATCGTCTTCGCCCCGGACTACCTCGAGCCGCGCGGCCTGCCGGTCGCCGAGTTCGCCGTGGTCCTCGTCTTCGCGATGTCCGGGGCGATGCTCCTCGCGGGCGCGACCGATCTCCTGCTGCTCTTCCTCGGCCTCGAGCTGATGGTCCTCCCCGGCTACATGCTGGCCGGCTACCACAAGACCGACGGATATTCGACCGAGGGGGCGATCAAGTACTTCCTGCTCGGCTCGTTCAGCTCGGCGATCTTCCTCTTCGGGCTCGCCTTCGTGTGGGGCCTGACCGGCACGACCCGGGTCGCCGGGGTGGCCGACGCGCTCGCCGACGTCGCCGCCGGCAGCGTGGCCTTCTCGCCGGGCCTCGCGATGGGCTTCGCGTTCATGACCACCGGCGTCGCCTTCAAGATCGCGGCCGTCCCGTTTCACTACTGGACGCCCGACGCGTACCAGGGCTCGCCGACGCCGGTCACCGGCTACCTCTCGGTCGGCCCAAAGATCGGGGCCTTCGCGTTGATCCTGCGCCTGTTCGTCGAGGCGCTGGGGCCGCTCAAGGCCGACTGGCTGCCGATCGTCGTGATCCTCGCCGCGCTGACGATGACCGTCGGGAACCTGATCGCCCTGACCCAGGACAACGTGAAACGGATGCTCGCCTACAGCTCGATCGCCCATACCGGCTACATGCTCGTCGGTCTGGCCGCGTTCGCCGGGGGCCAGCAGAGCGGGCTCGAGGGGCTGCTCTTCTATGGCGCGGCGTATTCGTTCATGAACCTCGGCGCCTTCGCGGTGATCGCGGCACTCCAGAAACGGGCCGGGGTGACCTCGAACCTCAACACGTTCGCCGGGCTCGGTCGGAGGGAGCTGCTGCTCGGCGTCCTGATGACGCTCTTCCTGCTCTCGCTGACCGGGATCCCGCCGACGGCCGGCTTCTTCGCGAAGGCGGTCGTCATCCTCGCCGCCGTCCAGGCCGGCGGCTGGGTGACGTTCCTCGCGGTCGTCATGATGCTCAACGCGGCCGCGGCGGCCTTCTACTACCTGCGGGTCGTCGTCTACATGTTCATGCGCGAGCCCACCACAGAGTCGGAGCCGCCGCGCCACGGCCGGCTGCTGTGGAGCGGTCTGGCCGTGGCGACCGCGCTGACGATCCTCCTCGGGTTCTTCCCGGGGCTGATCCTCGGAATCATCGGGCAGGCGGCGCAGGCGATCTCCTGAGGGCGCGACCTGCCGAGCCTCGCGGCCCGTGGGATGTCGCCGACCATCGCGCCCGATCCAACGCCGACCCGGCCCGGTTCGCGGCTTCGCCGGCGCCTACGGCGTGACGACGACGCCCGACAGGATCGACCCGACGCCGCGGGCCATGATGTCGGGGCCGATCCCGCCGAGGGCGCCGTCGCGGACGATCCCGGTCCGATCGACCCAGTAGTGGACCGGCAGGCCCCAGGCGCCCCACGCCCGCTGGGCGGCCCCGTCGCGGTCGAGCCCGAGCGGGAACGTCGCATTCAATCCCTGGGCGAAGGCGGCGACGATGCCCTCCTCTTCGCGGATGTCGATCGCGAGGACGACGAGCCCCTCCTCGGCGTAGCGGGCGGCGAAGCCGTTCATGAGCGGGAACTCGTCGATGCACGGCGGGCAGGTCGTCTGCATGAAGTTGACCCAGACGGGTTTGCCCTTCAGCGACGCGAGGTCGATCGTGCCGCCGCCGACCTGGGGCACGACGAGCGCCGGCGCCTCCTCGCCGATGTGGAACGCCGTCTCGCCGTCCGAACCCGAAGGGGCCGCGGTCGCCGGCGCGCCGCTGGGCCCGGAGGCACCGGGCGAGCCGGACGGTGCCGCGGAAGGACCCGCGGAAGCGGTGGCGCCGACGCTCGAGGGCGGCGAGGCCGTCGGGCTGCTCGGGACTCCGGGCGGCGGAACCGCCGGGCCGAGGAGCACGATTCCGGCGAGGATCGCGAGCGCGAGCAGCGCCCCCGCCGTCAGGCCGGCGGCGATCGAGAGGCGGGGTCCCATGGGCCGGAGGGTACCAGTACGAGTGTTCGGCGGCGTGTCGCGCGGGCCGCTGCTAGGCTGTCGATCCCGTGGGAAGGCTGACTGGAATGCTTCGCAACCGGCTCGTCCCGGCGCTCCTGACGGCGACCGGCGTGTCGCTGATCGCGGCCGGCCTCCTGACGTACACGGGGCTCGCCGGCGAGGGCCCGCTCCCGAGCCCCAGCCCGTCCCGGGCTGCGGTCGCCCCGACGCCGACGATCGCCCTGCCGACCTTCCCGCCGGAGACGGCCTCGCCGTCGGCGACGGCATCGCCCAGCCCCACGCCGGTCGTCGACCGGGTGGCGACGCGCGTGGTGGTCCGGGCGCTCGAGATCGACCTGCCGGTCATCCGGCCCAGAGGCGGGCCCGACGCCTATCCCGCGTGCGACGTCGCGATGTACATCCAGGAGCTCAAGCAGCCCGGCCAGGGCGGCGCGACGTACCTCTACGCCCACGCCCGCGACGGCATGTTCGGGCCGATCTACGAGCGGGCGATCCTCAAGCGCAACGGCGGACCGGACTCGATGCTCGGCATGCTCGTCGAGGTTTACACGAGCGACGACAAGGTCTTCACCTACCAGGTCGTCGAGGTCCGCCTCGACCAGCGGACTTTGAGCGACGCGATCAACGCGACGAGCGAGCAGCTCTGGCTCCAGACGTCAGAGGGGCCCCGCGGCACGCCCGGCAAGACCCAGGTGATCGCGACGCCGCTGACCGTCGGCGACGCCGATCCGGCCGATGCCCATCCCGAGGCGAAGCCGGTCAACTGCGCGTAGGTCGCGATCGGGGAGCCAGGGCGCCCGCCGGCCGGCGATGCCCGGCCTCAACGGACGAGCACGTCCGCCTGAAGCGCGACGTCGAGCGTCGGGGCATCCATCTCGCACGGTTCGAGGAAGCCGCTGGCGGTCGCCCCGATCCGCCACGTGCCGGCCGGCAGGCGCAGGACCGGGTCGGCGAGGAACGCCCGGTAGAAGTCGGCGTTCGGATCGTCGGCGGAGAAGCCGCCCGACTTCGTGAACGGGATCGGCACGGGGACGAGGCGTTCGAACTCGTGCGGTCCGCAGTCGGCCGTCATCAGCCCGCCGACCGCGAGCGGACCGTCGAGCTGCTGGAGGACGAACGAGACGACGCCGCTGCCAGAACCCCAGACCGTGGCCCGATCGGCCGGCCCCGTCCACGTCAGCGTCGCGCCGACGTCGATCGGTGCGCCGGCGTCGTACACGTCGCTGCCCACACGGAGGACGAGTCGGAAGCCGTCGGCGACGCCCTCGCGGACGATCGGCGTTCCGGTCGGCGGCTCGCTCCCGTCGGGCCCCGGCTCGCCGCAGGCGACGACGAGGAGCGCCGCGACGGCGATCGCGGGGAGCGCCTTCGGGGCCACCGCTCAGATCCAGTCGAACCGGCGGAGGACGACCGCCGCCGTCGCCGCGAGGGCGACCGTCGCGCCGGTCACGAGCCAGAAACCCACGGCTTCGCCGCCGGCGAAGGCCGCCCCGGCCTCGCTCATCCCGAAGATCCCGGCGATCGCCCCGATGCCGGCGAGGATGACCGTCACGCCGGTCAGCCGCTTCATGATCCGTGACAGGTTGTTGTTGACGATCGAGAGATAGATGTCGAGCGTGCCGGCCACGAGCTCGCGGTAATTGTCGAGCTCGTCGGTGACCCGGATCAGGTGGTCGTAGACGTCCCGGAAGTAGACGACGTGGTCCTCCTGGATGGGTCCGATCTCGCGATTCGTGAGCTGATTGAACACCTCGCGCGCCGGGGACGTCGCGCGACGGATGTCGAGCAGCTCGCGCTTGAGCACGAACAGCCGCTGCAGGTCCCAGTCGCTCGCCGAGGCCATGACGTCGTCCTGGAGCTGATCGATCTCGTCGGCCAGCCGGTCGAGGACCGGGAAGTAGCCGTCGACGATGGCGTCGGCGAGCGCGTAGAGCAGGTAGTCGGCGCCCCGCGCGAGCAGCGGCTCGACGCCCATCCGGAGGGGAGCGACGGTTCGCGCGTCCCATTCGGGACCGTGGACCGAGACGACCGCCCGCTCGCTGAGGACGAAGTCGATCTCCGCCGTCCGGACCTCGCCGACGTAGGCCAGGCCGAAGAGGACGATGTGGACGATCCCGTCGAAGGTCTCGACCTTCGCCCGCTGGTTCCGCTCGGCGAGGTGGCCCTCGCACTCGGCGTCTTCGGGGGCGGTTTCGGGTTGACGGTGACGCCCCGGTCGACCGCCGCGGTCGAG
>DASTVH010000065.1:0-19426 GCA_035759195.1 Candidatus Limnocylindrales bacterium | reverse complement strand
GGCTGCGCCGCTCGGTCGGCCTTCCCGAGCGCGACGGCGTGCTGGTCCGAGGGGTCGAGGACGACAGCCCGGCGGCCCGGGCGGGCATCCGCGACGGCGACCTGATCGTCGAGATCGCCGGCAGGGCCGTCGCCGAGGTCGACGAACTCCAGGAGATCCTCGCGACGGCCGAGATGCCGTTCGAGGTCAAACTCGTCCGCGGCACCGACGAGCGAACCGTCTCGGTCGGCGGCTCGGCCAGCGCGGCGGGTGAGGTCTGAGGGCGCGATGGTGGCCGATCCTGAGGCCGTTGGTCGGGCCGCGGTCAACGCCGACGCGGGCGACGACGAGGCGCTCGACGCCTACTCCGCGGCCGTCAGCACGGCCGCCGCGCGGCTGATCCCCTCGGTCGCGAGCCTCCGCGTCCGGGCCGGCTCCGGCTGGGGCGGTGGGGCCGGGTCGGCGGTCGCATTCACGCCGGACGGCTACCTGCTGACATCGGCCCACGTCGTCGCCGCCGGCAACGGCGGCACCGCGACGTTCGTCGACGGCGCCGAGCTGCCCTTCGACATCGTCGGGCGGGACTCGCTGTCGGACCTCGCCGTCGTCCGGGCGGCCGGCAGCGACCTCGTCCCGGCGCCGCTCGGCGACGCCGACCGGCTGCGGGTCGGCCAGCTCGTCGTCGCGATCGGCAACCCGCTCGGCTTTGCGGGCAGCGTGACGGCCGGCGTCGTCAGTGCGCTCGGACGCTCCCTGGCCGCCCGCGACGGGCGGGCCAGCCGGCTCGTCGAGAACGTCATCCAGACCGACGCCGCGCTCAACCCGGGCAACTCCGGCGGCGCGCTCGCCGACTCCCGCGGGACCGTGGTCGGCATCAACACCGCCGTGGCGGGGATCGGGCTCGGCCTCGCCGTTCCGGTCAACGCCGCGACGCGGGCCATCGTCTCCTCGCTGATGCGCGAAGGTCGGGTCCGCCGGGCATTCCTCGGCATCGTCGGCGGGACGCGGCCGCTCCGGCCGGCCCTCGCCGAGCGCCTCGGCCGGCGGCGAGGCCTCGAGGTCGTCCAGCTCCTCGACGGCAGCCCGGCATCGTCGGCCGGGGTGCGCCCCGGCGACCTGATCGTCGAGCTCGACGGGCGGCCGATCCAGGGCGTCGGTGACCTCCAGCGCGTCATGGTCGGCGAGCTCGTCGGGCGGCGGGTCCGGGTCGGGCTCGAGCGGGACGGCAACCTCGTCGATCTCGACGTCACGCCGGTCGAGCTCGCCGGCTAGGCGGACTTCCGAGGGCGACCCGCGGGCCGCCCGGGCCCGCTCGTCTCGGAGTTCGACAAGCCGTCCGGCACCCGACCGGCAGGCCGAACGCCACTTTCCGACCCGTCGAGCCGCGGCCGACCATCCCCCCACGGATCCGGGCAGCCGGCGGACGGCGGCCGGCACCGCGACGCGGAAGGAGGCGTCCGATGAAGGTGCTCGTGACGGCCGCTTCGAAACACGGAGCGACCGAGGAGATCGCGCGGGCGATCGCGATGGAGCTCGAGCTCCAGGGGATCACCGCACACGTCGTCCCGCCGGACGAGGTCGGATCGCTCGACGACTACGACGCGGTCCTGCTGGGTAGCGGCGTCTATGCCGGTCACTGGCTGACCCCGGCCATCAAGCTCGCCGAGCGCGAATCGGTCGAGTTCATGCGCCGGCCGGTCTGGCTCTTCTCGAGCGGCCCGCTCGGCGATCCGCCGCTGCCGGCCGGCGACCCGGTCGACGTTTCCACGATCGTGGCCCTCACCGGCGCCCGGGGCCACCGGGTCATCGCCGGCCGCCTCGCCAAGGACCAGCTGGGATTCGGCGAGCGGGCGATCACGAAGCTCGTGAAGGCACCGGAGGGCGACTTCCGGCCGTGGAACGAGATCGCCGCGTGGACGAAGGAGATCGCCGCCGAGCTGGAGGCCGAGGCCGGCGTGACGGTGTTCGCCCAGGCTTGAGGGCCGCCCGCATCGAACGGCGTGGTGGAGATGGGGGAGAGTCGAACTCCCCGTCCAGAACCCTTAACCGGAACCCACTACGAGCGTGTCCGATGCTTTGTCGTCAACCGCTCGAACGAGCATCGGCACCCTGCCGAACGGTCCAGTCACGTGTCCCTAGATCGGGCTTGATCCCGGATTACGCGACGCTCATCCGGTCTGCAGCCCCGCTGAATGACGCTTCCACCACCCGCGGGACCGAGGTGGCTTCCACGCTCACACTAGCTGCTTACGCAGCGAGGGCGAGAGTCGACTGGCGGTTGCCAGGTACTTCGTTTTGCCGCCTGTTTAACGAGGCCTGACGGCACCTCGGCTCGCGTCTTCCGATAGCCGGGCCCTGTCGAATCCACACATCCCCACAGGACCGAACGCCCGTTCGACGTTCGGAATCATTCTAGCCGACCGCTCCGAATCGGCCAAGCGCCTTCCGGCTCACATGAGGAATCGGGCCATTCGGGCGGTCGATCCGGGTCCCTTCGGCCCCTTCCGTGGAAGGGTCCGGCACCCGAGACTCGGAGCGGATACCACGCTCGCGTGGCGTCCGCGTGCTGCCATCTTCCTGGAGATCCCGCCATGACCACCCCGAATGCCGCCAAGACACGACGGGAGCGCCGCCTCGAGGAGCGCCTCGCCCGGCGCGAGGCACCCCATCCCCGCCGAACGGAAACGAAGGGAAGGATCAGTCTCGGCTGGCTGACCCTCGTCGCCGTCGTCGGCGGCCTCGTCCTCATCGCCGCGGCGGTCGTCCTCAACGGCGACCGGAACCCGCCCACCGCCCCGCTGACCGTTGCCGTCGCCACCGTCCCGGCCGACCTCGAGTCGGACGGCTACGCCCTCGGACGGGCCGATGCGCCGGTGACGATCGACCTGTACGAGGACTTCCAGTGCCCGGCCTGCAGGACCTGGGGGGAGGGCGTCTTCCCGCGCCTTGCCGCGAACGAGCTGGCGAACGGAACCGCCCGACTCGTGTTCCATCCGATGGCCTTCCTCGGGCCCGAATCCACGACGGCCGCGAACGCCGCCTGGGCCGCGGGGCAGCAGGGCCGGTTCTGGGACATGTGGGCGACGATCTACGCGAACCAGGGCCGCGAGAACTCCGGCGCGCTCGGCAACGAGCGGCTCGTCGCGATGGCCGAGCGGCTCGGCCTGGACCTCGTGAAGTTCGGGGCCGACATGGATTCGGCCGCGGCCGACGCGGACCTCTCGGCGGGGATCGGTGAGGCCAGCGCCGCGGGCGTCTCGTCGACGCCGACGCTCGTGATCGCCGGCCAGGCCTACGTCGGCGTCCAGCCGTATCCCGACATTGCGGCCGCGATCGCCGCCGCCGGTGCCGCCCGGTGACCGGGTCGGCCGGGACGCTCGCCCGCCTGCGTGGACTCCATCCGGGCATCGTCCTCGCGATCCTCGACATCGTCGGTCTCGCGATCGCCGCCTACCTGAGCTCCGTCGCCCTCACCGGAACCCTGCCCTACTGCGGCCCGCTCAAGGGCTGCGAGGAGGTCGCGCTCTCCGAGTACTCGAGGATCGGCGGGATCCCGGTCGCCGTCTTCGGGGTGTTCCTCTCGCTGACGCTCTTCGTCCTCGCCGTCGCCTGGTGGCGGACGAGTCGGCCGGCGCTCCTCGCCGCCCACTACGGGCTGTCGCTGCTGGGCGTCATCTTCGAGGTCTACTTCACGTACCTCGAGCTGTTCGTCATCGGGTACATCTGCGTCTGGTGCGCCGCGTACGGGATCAGTCTCGTGGCCCGGTTCGGCGTCGCGCTCTGGGTCTGGCTGCGCCGCGATCGGTACTCGCCGGAGTACGCCGGGTAGCGGACGTCGGCGGCGCGGCCGGACACGATGACGACCCGCACCGCCCCTACCATGGCGCAATGCGCCTGACTCCCTGGGAGGAAGAGCGGATCCTCGTCTTCAGCGCGGCCGAGCTCGCCCGGCGCCGCCGGGAGCGGGGCCTCCTGCTGAACGCCCCCGAGGCGATCGCCATCATCTGCGACGCGATGTTCGAGGCCGCCCGGGACGGCGCAGACTACGCCGAGATCGAGGCAGCCGGCCGAACCGCCGTCACCCCGGCCGAGGTGATCCCCGGCGTCAGCGCGATCGTCGACGAGGTCCGCCTCGAGGTCCTCATGGGCGATGGGGTCCGGCTCGTCGTCCTGGTCGATCCGCTGGGTGCCCGCGAAGGCGGGCCCGCCGGGCGCGAGGCCGACGGGCCGGGGGCCGTCCGGCCCGCCCCGGAGCCGCGCCCCGACCCGAACGCCGGCCGGGAGCGGCGGGTCCTCACGGTCCGCAACGATTCGAAGCGCTCGGTCCGCGTCTCGTCCCACTACCCGTTCGAGCGGGTGAACCCGCGACTCACGTTCGACCGGGCCGCGGCCGCAGGGTTCCGCCTCGACCTGCCGGCCGGTGCCTCCGAACGCTGGGCGCCTGGCGAGACCAGGGAGGTTGCCCTCGTCCGCTTCGGCGGGGAGACCGGAGCGTGACGAACCTCGACCGCCCCGGCGCGATCGCCCGCTACGGCCCGACAACCGGCGATCTGATCCGGCTCGCCGACACCGATCTCTGGATCAAAGTCGAGGACGACCGCCAGGCGAGCGGCGACGAACCGCAGTGGGGCTACGCGAAGAATCTCCGGCCGCGTGGCACCCAGGCATCATCGAGCCGCCCGTCCGAGCTCGACGTCGTCGTCGTCGGCGCGGTCGTCGTCGATCCCACGATCGGGATCGTCAAGGCCGACATCGGTATCAAGGACGGCCAAATCGTCGGCGTCGGGCGGGCCGGCAACCCCGCGATCAGCGACGGGATCGAGCTGCCGATCGGGCCCCACACGGCGCCGATCGCGGGCTACGGCCTCATCGCGACACCGGGGGCCGTCGACAGCCACGTCCACGCGATCAGCCCGGAGCTCATGCCGGCGGCGCTGTCGGGCGGCGTGACGACGCTCGTCACGGCGGGCTTCGAGGAGCCGCCATGGGCGATGGAGCGGACGCTCGCGGCCCTCGCTCGCTGGCCGCTCAACGTCGGCCTCCAGGCGTGCGCCCGCTCCGACGACGAGTCCGAGCTGGGACCGCTCGCCGAGGCCGGCGCGGTCGGGCTCAAGATCCACGAGGACTACGGTGCGTATCCGGCCCTGATCGACGCCGCCCTCGGCTTCGCCGATGCCTGGGGCCTCGCCGTCTCGCTCCACACCGACGGCCTCCACGAGTCGGCCGAGCTCGAGGACACGATTGCCGCGATCGCCGGGCGGACCGTCCACGCCTACCACGTCGAGGGCACCGGCGGCGGCCACGTGCCGGACCTGCTCGGCCTCATCCGGGAGCCGAACGTCATCTGCTCCTCGACGACGCCGACACTGCCCTACGGGGTCAACGCGCCGGCCGAACACGTCCCGATGATCGTCCTGAACCACGGCGGCTCCCTCGCCGTGCCCGCCGACGTCGCGCTCGCCCGGGAGCGGATCCACCCCGCGACGATGGCCGCCGAGGGGCCGCTCCACGAGCTCGGCGCGATCGGCATCGTCAACTCCGACTCGCAGGGGATGGGCCGGATCATGGAGTCGGTCCGGCGGTCGCTCCAGCTGGCCCACGTGATGAAGGCCTGGCGGGCGACCGATGGCGGAACGGGCCACGTGGGCCTGCCCGATGCCGGCGCCGACGCGACCGACGACAACGAACGGGTGCTCCGGTACCTGGCCAAGGTGACGATCGAGCCGGCCATCGTCCACGGCCTCGCCGGCCACGTGGGATCGCTGCGGCCCGGCCGCCTCGCGGACATCGTGCTCTGGAAGCCGGCCTACGTCGGGATCAAGCCCGAGCTCGTCCTCAAGTCGGGCCTCGCCGCGTGGGCCCCGCTCGGCGAAGGCAACGCGACCGTCGAGCGTGCCGAGCCGACACGGTACCGGCCGGACTGGGGCGGGATCGGGCCGGCCGCCGCGATGCTCGGGGTCACGTTCGTCGGGGCCGGGGCCGCCCCCGCGGTTCGCGAGCGGTTGCGGCGGGGCGGTCGCCAGGTCGTGCCCATCGGGCGCACGCGGGGCCTCGCCCGGGAGGACCTCGTCCGCAACCGGGCGACGGCGCCGATCGAGATCGACCCGGTCGACGGCCGGGTGACGCTGGCCGGCCGGCCGCTCGCGGTCGAGCCCGTCCGGGAGCTGCCGCTCAACCGGCGGTACCTGCTGCGCTGACTCGCGCCCCGCGCGCGGCGCGCCGCGCCTACCAGATGTCGCCGACCGTGAAGCCTTCCGGGAACGGGTCGGTCGGGTCCACGACGTAGTCGGCGAAGCCGGTGATCCAGGCCGTCCCGCTGATCGTCGGGACGACGGCCGCCCGGCCGCCGACGGTCGTCTCCTCGACGAGTCGTCCGGTGAACACCGTCCCGAGGATCCCCTCGTGACGGAACTCCTCGTCGAGCCCGAGCCGGCCCTTCGCGTGAAGCACCGCCATCCGGGCCGAGGTTCCGGTACCGCACGGCGAGCGGTCGATCGCCCCGGTCCAGGTCGCAGGCTTCGACCAATCGAGCGTTCCGGTCGAGACCGTGACGACGTTGCGGGCGCTGTTGGCGGAGTCGTGGGCCGGGCCGGTCAGCTGGGCGATCGTGATCCCGGCGAACCCGGGCTGTTCGGGGTGGACGACCGGCAGCTGCTCGTTCGCCGCGGCCTTGATCATCTCGCTGATCCGGACGATGTCGCGGCCCTCGTCCGGCGTCAGGGCGAGCTCGAACGGCGCCGCCTCGGCGAGGACGTAGAACATCCCGCCGTAGGCGACGTCGACCGTCACGGTGCCGAGCTGCGGCACCTCGACCGGCGTGTCGAGGTGCGTGGCGAACGAGGGCACGTTGCGGAACGTGACCGCCCGGACCTTGCCGTCGGCGCAGTCCGCCCGCACCCCGATGAGCCCGGCCGGCGTTTCGAGGGTCAGCTCGGTGACGGGTTCGACCATCGGCAGCATGCCGGTCTCCAGCAGGACGGTCACGACGCACATCGTGTTCGTCCCCGACATCCCGGGGTACTCGACCTGCTCCATGATCACGTACGCGGCGTCGGCGTCGGGGTGGCGCGGGGGCAGGACCAGGTTGCAGTTCGCGGCGGGATAGCCGCGCGGCTCGCGGAGCATGACCCGGCGGAGGCCGTCGCCGTGGTCGCGCAGCCACGCCATGCGCTCGAACGTCGTGGCACCCGGAACGTCGAGGACGCCGCCGACGATGACCCGGCCGTGTTCACCGGCCGCGTGGGCATCGACCGCCTGGATCATCCGGCCGATCTTCATCCCCGCCCTCCGGTCAGCGTCCCCGCTGAGCGTCGGCCAGCTCGCGGGCAACGTCCCGCCGGGCGTCCCGCTCGGCGATGTCGCGCCGCCGATCGTGGAGCTGTTTGCCGCGCGCCAGGCCGAGCTCGATCTTCGCCCGGCCGCGCTCGCTCAGGTAGAGCCGGAGCGGGACGATCGTGAGGCCCTTCGACTTCGTCTTGCCGAGGAGTTCGTCGATCTCGGAGCGGCGCAGGAGCAGCTTGCGAACCCGCTTGGGCTCGTGGTTGTAGCGATTGCCCTGCTCGAACGGGGCGATGTGGGCACCGATGAGCCAGGCCTCGTCGCGTTCGATCCGGGCGTAGGCGTCCGACAGGTTGACCTTGCCGGCCCGGATCGACTTGATCTCGGTGCCGGTCAGGACGATGCCGGCCTCGAACGTGTCCTCGATGCTGAACTCGTGTCGCGCCCGCCGGTTCAGCGCGATCGTCTTCTCGGCCACCATCACATCCTGCCGCATCCATGCTGTCCGGAATCCGCCGTCATGCCACGGCCGACAAAGAAACGCCGGTCCATCCGGACCGGCGTTCCCAAGCATTCCCACCCACAGGGTGTCCGCTTAGACGGCCATCTCCTGCGAGGTGGTGCAGCTACGCGTACTGTCGATCACTGCACATCACCTCCTTTCGTTCGCCGCAACCCTACCGGATGCCCGTACGGGGTGCAAGCGGCTCGTTTCGCGGTCCGCGGCCGGGTGGTGCGCCGCGGCGCCGGCACTGGGGCGCGGCTCCCGAGGCTCAGGCGGCGTCGGTCAGGAGCTCGATCGCCCGGTCGAGGACCGGGTCCTCGTCGGGTGCCAGATCGGCGGGTGTCTCGACGGCGACGTCGGGCACGATGCCCACCCCGTTGATCCAGTTCTTGTCGGGCGTCAGCCAGCGGGCGATCGTGAGCTTGAGGGCACCGGTGTCGGGCAGCTCGATCCACTGCTGGACGGTGCCCTTGCCGAATGTCGTCTCGCCGACGAGCGTCGCTCGATCGCGATCCTGGAGGGCGCCCGCGACGATCTCGCTCGCCGACGCGCTTCCCCGGTCGATCAGGACGACGAGGTCGATCGACTCGCCGGTCGCGATCCCGCCCGACGACGCGTCGGTCGCGGTCTGCCGGCCGCCGGCGAACTCCTCCCAGAAGATCGGCCCCGAGCCGATGAACTCCGATGCGATCCGCCGGGCGGCCGTGACGTAGCCGCCCGGGTTGCCGCGAAGGTCGAGGATCACCTTCGAGCGGTCGGCCTCCAGGTCGACCGCGAGCGCGTCGTGGAACTGCTCGGCGGCGTTGTCCGAGAAGCTGGTCACCCGGATGTAGCCGATGGCGCCGTCGGCGAGGTCCTCCTCGACGACCTCGCGCTGGACGATCACGTCGCGGACGACCCCGACGTCGAACGGCTCGCCGCCCTCCCGCCGGATCGTCAGGACGACCTCGGTGCCTTTCTTGCCGCGGACGCGGTCGCGGGCGCCGTCGATCGTGAGGCCGTCGAGCCCCGACCCGTCGACGGCGACGACCACGTCGCCCGGTTCGAGGCCGGCCTTCTCGGCCGGCGAGCCGGCGAGCGGGCTGACGATCACGAGCACGCAGTCGGCCCCGAGCGTCGAGCAGTCGCTCGTCTCGCCGGTCAGCGGGTTCAGCGTGCCGATCTCGGCGCCGATCCCCTCGAACTGGCCCGAGAGGTCCTGCAGCCCGGCCTGGTACTCCTCGGGCGTGAGGTACGTGGAGTACGGGTCCTCGAGCGCCTCGACCATGCCCCGAATCGCGCCGCGAATGAGCGCCTGGTGGTCGACCTCGCCGCCGGCGTACTGGGTGTCGATCGCCCGGTACGTGTCCCAGAACGGCTGGAAGAGGTCGGCGTCGGTGGCCGGCGTCCCGGGCTGCGAGGCGGCGCGCTCGCCGACGAGGAAGCCGGACATGAACAGGGCGGCTCCCGCGAAGACGGTGACGATCGCGACGGCGACCGAAAGAATCGGCGACGAGCGGCGGGGCTCGACGATCGGGCCGCGCGGCTGCCGGAAGGTCCAGTCGCCGGTCGGACGCGACTCCGGCGAGGAGGGATCGGACGGGAACATCGAGGGCGACGTACTCCGGTTGCTGGGGGAGGGGCGATCAAGCGTACAACGCGTCGCCTGAAGCTACGCGCGACCGCGTTCCGTCGGTTCGCGTGGTTCCTGGCTCGCTGTCGCTACCGGATCAGGTAGGTCCGGACCGACAGCCAGGAACCGAGGATGCCGAGTCCGACCCCGGCTCCACCGACGAGGATCAGCAGGTCTCGAGCGAGCGTCCCGAACGTCAACGGCAGGACCTGGAAGAAGCCGACCATGAACTCGCCGAGGGGCTCCGACCCGAGCCAGAGGGCGAGCATCGTGATCGTCGCCCCGAGCAGCCCGACCATCGCGCCCTCGAAGACGAACGGCCAGCGGATGAACGCGTCGGAGGCGCCAACCAGCCGCATGATCTCGATCTCCTCGGCCCGGGCGAACACAGCGAGCCGGATCGTGTTGACGATGATGAAGAGCACGATCAGGGCGATGACGACGAGGATGACGGTGCCGGCCGTGCTCAGGACGTTCGTGACCGTCACGACGTTCTCGGCGAGCTGCTGCTGCTCGCTGACCTTCTCGACGACCGGCTGCTCGGCCCGCAGCGCGCGGACGACTTCGCCGTACGCGTCGGCCTGGGCCAGCTTGACCTCGAGGCTGGCGTGGAGCGGGTTGACGTCCAGGTAGCGGCTGAGGTCCTCCTCGCCCTGCTCGGCGAGCCGGGTCCGCCAGCGCTCGAGCGCCTCGTCTTCGCTGACGAACGTGATGCCGGTCACCTCGGGCATCGCCAGCAGCCGTTCGACGATCGGCTCGACCTCCTCGTCCTTCACGTTGTCCTTGAGATCGGCGACGACCTCGACCTTCGATTCGGTGTAGTCGAGACTCGCCTGGAGTCCCGTCTGGAGGATCCAGAAGCCGGCCAGCAGCAGCAGCATCAGGACCATCGTGGCCGTGGCCGCGATACTCATGACGGCGTTGCGCCAGAACCCCTGCCAGGCGCGCTTGAGGCTGAAGATCACGAACGTCAGCATCTGCCGCCTCAGTCCACCCGGTGGTAGATGCCACCGACCTCGTCGCGGATGATCCGGCCCTCCTCGAGGGCGACGACCCGCTTGCGCAGGGCCGTCACGACGTCGGCGTTATGGGTGGCCATGAGGACCGTCACCCCGAGATCGTTGATCCGCAGGAGAAGCTGGATGATCTCCCAGCTGATCAGCGGGTCGAGGTTGCCGGTCGGCTCGTCGGCGATGATGAGGCGCGGATCGTGGACGAGGGCCCGGGCGATTGCGGTCCGCTGCTGCTCGCCGCCCGACAGCTGGCTCGGCAGCTGGCCGCGCTGGGCGGTGAGCCCGACGAGGGCCAGGACCCGGTCGACCGCCGGCCGGATCCGCTTGCGGGGGACGCCGGTCACCTCGAGGGCGAAGGCCACGTTCTCCCAGACCGACTTCGTCGGCAGCAGCTTGAAGTCCTGGAAGACGATCCCGATCTTGCGCCGGACCCGGGCCACATGGCGCCGAGGCAGCCGGGCGAGGTCCTGGCCGTCGAGCACGACCGAGCCGTGGGTCGCGACCTCGTCGCGGATCAGCAGCTTGATCAGGGTCGACTTGCCGGCCCCCGACGGTCCGACGAGGAAGACGAAGTCGCCCTCGGGGATCACGAGGTCGACGTCTTCCAGCGCGACCTTGCCGTTCGGGTAGACCTTCGTGACGTCGTGCAGGACGAGGACGGCGCGTTCGACCGACGCCTGGCTGCGCGTGCGGCCGAGGAGGCGCTGTCGGATCGAGCGGGCCGGCGCGGGCGAGAGGGTCACGAATGGCTCCGGGGTCGAGAGAAACGGCACGGTCGGTGGCGCGAGCCGTCGACTCGCTTCATCGAGGCTTCATCCCGGGGCACGCAGGGGGAGCCACGTCGGCCGAAGGCTATCACCGGCCCGAACGGGGCCGCAAACCCCCGAAGGTCCCCCGACCGAACCGGACTCCCCGCTCGGCGGCGGTCCTCAGAGGAGGCCCGGTGAGATCGGCACGTAGCGCGAGAAGTCGACGACCGGCCGGTTCCAGCAGACGAGGCACGGAAAGCCGTCGATCCGGAACCCGCTCCGCAACAAGGCGATCATCGTGGCGCCGGCAGCGCCGGGGACCCAGACGCCGAACGCGCCGCGCGGCTCGACCTCGGTCACGAGGTGGGCGACGATCGGGGCGAGCAGGTCGGGCTCGACCGCCGCCGCCGGACCCACCCGGCCGGCTTCCGACGCGTACCCGTAGCCGAGCGTCCGTCCGTCGGGGCCGGCATAACGAAAGCCGATCCGGCCCTCCGCCCGGATGAAGGCGTGGTCGGCGCCGGGGTCGAACCCCGAGGATGCCGTGACGACCGGTGCGGTCACCCCGTCGGGGTCGTCCCCCGGCTCCAGCATGACCGGACGGATCCCCGACGGCAGTGCCGGCAGCTCCTCCAGCCGGTCCGGAAGCCCGACGAGGCGGAGCAGTGGCAGCCGGGGCACGATGCCGAGCGACGCATAGAGCGCGTTCGAGATCGGCTGGACGCTGTCGGTGCAGGTGGCGGTGGCGGCGTCCGGGTCGGTCGGCATGACCCGTCGCAGGAGCTCCCGCCCGACGCCCGCTCCCTGGGCGACCGGTTCGATGAAGAGCATCGAGAGGAACCACAGCGGCGGGCGGCGGACGGCCGCGGCGAAGCCGATCGTCCGCGCGTCCTCGCCGGGTCGGCGGGCCTCGGCAACGACGAACAGGTCGGGATCCGTCGAGCGCAGGTGCCCGTAAAGGCGCAGGATCGCCGCGAGGTCGTCGGGGATGTCGGGCTGGTTGAGTCGCGACGTGTAGTCGTTGATGGAGTTCCGCCAGATCGCCGCGCACGTCGGCAGGTCGGCCTCGGTCGCCGGCCGGTAGGCAATCGACGGGGCGGCCGGGTCCGCGGTCCCGGGCGACGCGCCGACGCCGGCCACGTTCAGGCGACCTCGCCGCCGGCGTCGTCGTCCGTGCCGGCCTCGGGCCGGGCGCTCTGGCCGCCCGTCGCGAGGCGCTCGAGCTCGGCCTGCATGAACGCGTCGAGGTCGCCGTCGAGGACCGCCGCGGTGTTCCCGGTCTCGTGGTTCGTCCGGAGGTCCTTGACCATCTGGTAGGGATGGAGGACATAGCTCCGGATCTGGTTGCCCCAGCCGGCCTCGACGTGCTCGCCGCGGAGCTTGCGCAGCTCGGCCTCCTTCTCCTCGAGGGCGCGCTCGAGGAGGCGAGACTTGAGGACCTTGATCGCCGTTTCCTTGTTCTGGGTCTGAGAGCGCTCGTTCTGGCTCTGGGCGACGATGCCGGTCGGGAGGTGGGTGAGCCGGACCGCCGAGTCGGTCTTGTTCACGTGCTGGCCGCCGGCTCCCTGGGCCCGGTACGTGTCCACCCGGATCTCATCCCAGTCGAGCTCGATCTCGACGTCGTCGTCGACCTCCGGCAGGACTTCGACGAGGGCGAACGTGGTCTGCCGCCGCTTCTGGGAGTCGAACGGGCTGATCCGCACGAGCCGGTGGACGCCCCGTTCGGGCCGCAGCCAGCCGTAGGCGGATCGGCCGTTGACCTCGACCGTCACGCTCTTCAGACCCGCCTGCTCACCCTCCTGCTGGTCCACGACCTCGGTGTGGTACCTGTGCCGCTCGGCCCAGCGAAGGTACATCCGGAGGAGCATCTCGGCCCAGTCGGTTGCCTCGGTGCCGCCGGCGCCGGCGCTGATCGAGAGAAGGGCGCTGCGCTCGTCGTATTCACCCGAGAAGAGCAGGGCGGTCCGCTCCCGGGCGAAGTCCGCCTCGAGGGCCGACGCCTCGCGGTCCAGCTCCGCGGTGAGCTCGGGATCCGCGGATTCTTCGACGAGCTCGAGCGTCGCGATCAGGTCGTCGGCGCGCCGTTCGAGGCCTCGCCACAGCTCGATCTCGTCGCGCAGGCCGTTCGCCTCACGGAGGATTTTCTGGGCGGCTCGCTGGTCGTCCCAGAACCCCGGCTCGCCGGTCTGCGCCTCGAGCTGTGCGGCGCGCGCTTCCTTGGCCCCGAGGTCAAAGATGCCCCGAGGTCGACCGGATCCGCTCCGCGAGGTCGCGGATGGTGGACGCGTCCACCTAGTTCCGGACCTGCAGATCCTGGAGCAGGATCGGGCGGAGCTCGATGAGGCGCAGCGCCGACTTGCTCCGGGCGACGACGGGGTTCACGCAGGGACAGTAGCCGTTGTGGGGGCAGACTCCGCAGTTGCCGTCACAGTCGAGTGCTGCGGCGTAGCTGCACGTCCGGCAGTCGCGCTCGCAGGCGATGAGATCGACGAAGGACGCTTCCTCGGCCTGCTTCACGTGTCCCTCTCTCCATGCGGGGCAAGGTGGGGCGGCGTGGGCTTGCTGCGCGTGGGGCTGCCGTGGATGCTGACCCATCCCGGCCTCGGGGTTTTCGGCAGTATACGGGGAGAAACTCCCCCAGCCAAGAGGGAAATCGGGTCCGGGACCCTCGTGCGGCCGATTGTCGCGCCCTCCGCGCCAGCCCCGGCGGACCGCCTGCAGGCCGCGGCGTCGGCTTCGCCTATGAACCCGTCAGGAAGTAGTGGCCGAGCCCGCCGATCTCGTGGACGGTGTCCTTGGCGAGCTCGACGAAGTTCGATCCGATGGGGCTCTTCGTCGTCGGCGAGCCGAAGGCCGTGATGCCCTGGTCGCGCATGATCCGCAGGCTCCGGAGCATGTGGCTCCGATCGGAGACGACGACGACCGAGCGAAGCCCGCGCTCGCGGAGCATCGCCCCCACGGTCCGGATCTGCTCGACGGTCGTCCGGCTGCGGTCCTCGCCGATGATCGCCTCGGCCGGGACGCCGTGGGCGACCGCGTAGGCCCGCGCGGCGGCGGCCTCGGTCGTCGTGTCGCCCGGGCGGCCCTGGCCACCGGTCACGATGAAAAGGGGCGCCAGGCCCGCCTCGTACAGCTCCACGGCATGGGCCAGCCGCGCCTCGAAGAGCGGCGACGGCCAGCCGTTGTACTGGGCGGCCCCGAGGACGACGATCGCGTCCGCGCGGCGGGCCTCGTCGCGGCCGCCCTGGTCCCAGATCCGGAACGTCAGGTAGCCGGCCGTGAGCGCGCCGCCGATCGCGACCGCGAGCCCGAGTCGGATCAGGTCGTGGAGCACGGGGCCGATCGGTGCCGACCCGTCCGGGCCCGGGGCTCGGTCGGGCCGGGGGCGCCGCCGGTCAGCGGCCGTGGCACTTCTTGTACTTCAGCCCGGAGCCGCACCAGCACGGGTCGTTGCGACCGATCCGGGCGCCGGACGGCGTGAACCCCGGCCGCGCCTGGCCGTCGGTCGAGCCACCGGGCGCCGCTGCGGAGGCCTCGCGGGCGCGGGCCATCGGATCGGGGGCGAGCCCGCGCGCGATGCCGGTCCCGAGGCCGGCCCCACCGGCCGCGGCGGCACGCCCCGCCATGCCGGCCGCCGTCGCGGCTGACGAGCCCGACGACACGATGGCCGGCGCCGCGGCGCCGGCGGCGACCGCGGCCGGCTGGGCGGCGGTCGAGGGCTGCCGCGTCACCGTGACCCGGAAGACCGTGGTCGCGACCTGGTGGCGGATCAGGCCCCGCAGCTCCTCGTAGAGGCGGTAGGCCTCGCGGCGGAACTCGTTCAGAGGATCCTGCTGGGCATACCCGCGCAGGCCGATGCCCCGCCGCATGTCGTCGATCTCGGTCAGGTGCTCGACCCACAGCGAGTCGATCGTTCGGAGCAGGACGAGCCGCTCGACCATCGCCCAGTCGGCTTCGCCGACCTCCTGCTCGCGGGCCTCGAGCCGCGCGTCGGCCAGCTCGATGAGGTGGGCGGCGACGGCGTCCCTGCCGCCCAGCTCCCACAGTTCGTCCTCGGTCGTGCCGGGCCCGTCGATGCCCATCGCCTTCAGGGCGGCGACGAGCGCCTCCATCCCCCAGTCGTCGACGTTCTCCCCGGCGAGGTGCGTGTCGACGAGGGCGTCGATCTCGTCCTCGAGGAACGAGCGGACCGTCTCGGTCAGGTCCTCGTTGCGGAGGACCTTGTCGCGTTCGGCGTAGATCGTCTCGCGCTGGCGGTTGATGACGTCGTCGAACTCGACGACGCGCTTGCGCATGTCGAAGTTGAAGCCCTCGACGCGGCTCTGGGCGCTCTCGATCGTCTTGCTCACGAGGCGCGACTCGATCGCGACGTCGTCCTCGAGCCCGAGGCGCTCCATCAGGCCGGCGACGCGTTCGTTGGCGAACCGCTTCATGAGGTCGTCCTCGAGGGACAGGTAGAAGCGGGAGCTGCCCGGGTCGCCCTGGCGGCCGGCCCGGCCGCGGAGCTGGTTGTCGATGCGCCGCGAGTCGTGGCGCTCGGTGCCGACGATGTGGAGGCCGCCGGCGGCGACGACCCGCTCGTGGTCCTCGTCGGTGACGGCGCGCGCCTCGGCCATCGCGGCGTCGTAGGTCGCCTTGTCGACCTCGGCCGGGTTGAGGCCGCGCTTGTGCAGGATCTCGGACGCGAGCCCGGCCGGGTTGCCGCCGAGGAGGATGTCGGTCCCGCGGCCGGCCATGTTCGTCGCGATCGTGACCGCGCCCGTGCGGCCGGCTTGGGCCACGATCGCCGACTCCTTCTCGTGGAACTTCGCGTTGAGGACCTCGTGTCTGATCCCGCGCCGCTTGAGCATCGTCGAGAGGATCTCGGACTTCTCGACGGTCACGGTGCCGACGAGGACCGGCCGACCCTGCTCCTGCATCTCGACGATCTCGTCGATGACGGCGTTGAACTTGCCCGGCTCGTTGCGGAAGACGAGGTCGGAGTCGTCCTCGCGGATCATCGGGCGGTGGGTCGGGATCGCCACGACCTCGAGGTTGTAGATCTTGTGGAACTCCTCGGCCTCGGTCATCGCCGTGCCGGTCATGCCGGCGAGCTTGTCGTAGAGGCGGAAGTAGTTCTGGAAGGTGATCGTCGCCAGCGTCACGCTCTCGCGCTGGACCCGCAGCCCCTCCTTCGCCTCGATCGCCTGGTGGAGGCCCTCGCTCCAGCGGCGACCCGGCATCTGGCGTCCGGTGAACTCGTCGACGATGACGATCTCGCCGTCCTTGACGAGGTAGTCCTTGTCGCGGCGGTAGAGGGCATGGGCCCGGAGTGCCTGCTCGAAGTGGCGGGCGAGGCGCGGATCGGCGTCGTAGAGGTTCGGGACGCCGAGGAGCTTCTCGATCTTGTCGATGCCCTCCTCGGTCGGCGAGACGGCCCGGTCCTTGAGATCGACGAAGTAGTCGCCACCCTCCTCGGCGCCTTCGGGCCGGCCCTTCAGCTTCGGGACCAGCCGGGCGAACGTGTAGTAGAGGTCGGCCGACTCCTCGGCCTGGCCGCTGATGATGAGCGGCGTGCGGGCCTCGTCGATGAGGATGTTGTCGACCTCGTCGACGATCGCGAAGAACCGCTCGCGCTGGACTCGCTGATCGAGCTCGACGACCATGTTGTCGCGGAGGTAGTCGAAGCCGAACTCGTTGTTGGTGCCGTACGTGATGTCGGCGGCGTAGGCCTCCCGGCGGCTGACCGGCCGGAGGTTGATGAGCCGCTCGTCGGAGGTCGGGTAACCGGGCTCGAACACGAACGAGGCGTCGTGGGTGATCATCCCCACCGACAGGCCGAGGAAATGGAAGACCGGCCCCATCCATTGGGGGTCGCGGCGGGCCAGGTAGTCGTTGACCGTGACGATGTGGGCGCCCCGACCGGCGAGGGCGTTGAGGGCCGCGGCGAGGGTCGGCAGGAACGTCTTGCCCTCCCCGGTCTTCATCTCGGCGATCTTTCCCTGGTGCAGGACGATGCCGCCCATGAGCTGGACGTCGTACTGGCGCATCCCGAGCGTGCGCCACATCGCCTCCCGGCCCATCGCGAAGACGTCGACGATCACGTCGTCGAGCGCTGCCTGGATCCGCTCGTTCTCCCGCTTCCGGCGCTCCTTGGCCAGCTCCCGTCGCCGCTCGAGCTCAGGGTGATGGAGCTCGTCGTCGGACGGTTCGTCGGGCTCGGCCGCCTCGCGGACCTCCTCGCGGATCTCCGCGAAGCGCGCCCGGATCTCGTCGTCGGTGAGGGCCTGGAGCTCGGGTTCGAGAGCGTTCGCCTCGTCGATGAGCGGCTGGATGCGTCGAAGCTCGCGGTCGTTCGAGTCGACGAAACGGGAAAGGAATCGCATGGCCGGGCAAGTATAGGCGGGGTCGCCCCGAGAACCTTTCGAGGGCGTCGTTCGTCCGGCCGTCCGACAGGACGTCGTGCCCCGCCGCTAGTTCGGAGGGCTCAGCCCCAGAAACCTGTTCCGTAGCCGGCCACGAGCAGGATGAACGTCAGGGCGGCGAGGGAGACCCAGAAGAGGACCGCCAGCCAGGTCGGGGTCGGATCCATCTCCGTGTTCGGCAGCGCCGGCAGCTTGCCGTCGCGGCGCGCCGAGCCCCAGCGTGGTGAGCGCAGCTGGCGCCGCCAGTTCGGCTCCCTGACCTTGCGTGGCTCGACGCCGCCACGGCCGTCGGGACGATGCAGCTGCAGGCTCATCGCTCGCCCGGTGTCATGGCGGAGGCGAGCTCCGCGGCCGGTTCGGGCTCCGTGTCGTCGGCGTCGCCGTCGCTCGGCTCGTGGCCCGGCTCGTTGCGAGTGTCGACGCGCCGCTGCTGGCCGTCCTCCCAGAGGAGCATCTCCTGGGTGAACGAGACCTCGCTGCTGAACAGTGCCCCCACCGACTCGCCACGGTGGATGCGCTTGATCGCCTCGCCGATGAGCGGCGCGACGGAGAGCGTCGTGATCTTCGGCAGGCGCTTGAGGGCCGGCAGCGGAACGGTGTCGGTGAGGACGAGCTCGCGCAGGCTCGAGTCGCGGATCTTCTCGACGGCCGGGCCGCTCAGGACGCCGTGCGTGGCACAGGCATAGATCTCGGAGACCTCCTCGCGCTCGAGGGCCCGGACGATCTCGGTCAGCGTCCCGCCGGTGTCGATCTCGTCGTCGACGATGATCGCGCGCCGGCCGCGGACGTCGCCGATGACGTTCATGAGCTCGGCCCGGTCGAGGTTGCCGATTCGGCGCTTCTCGATGACCGCGAGCGGCGCCTCGAGCAGCTCCGCGAACGTACGGGCCCGCTTCGCGAAGCCGAGGTCGGTCACGACCACGAGGTCCTCGAGGTGCTTGTGCTTGAAGTAGTTCGACAGGATGTGGACGGCCGTGAGCTCGTCGACCGGGATGTTGAAGAAGCCCTGGATCTGGCCCTGGTGGAGGTCCATCGCCAGGACCCGGTCGGCGCCGGCCACCGTGATCATGTCGGCGATCAGGCGGGCGGTGATCGGAACCCGCGGCTGGTCCTTCTTGTCAGACCGGCCGTAGGCGTAGAACGGCACGACGGCCGTGATCCGGCCCGCGCTCGCCCGTTTGAAGGCGTCGATCATGATCAGGAGCTCCATGATCGACTGGTTGACCGGGTGGCAGGTGGGCTGGACGAGGAAGACGTCCTTCTCGCGGACGTTGTCGAGGATCTTGACGAAGATGTTCTCGTTCGCGAACTGGAAGACTTCGGCCTTGCCGGGCTCCGTGCCGAGGTAGCGGCAGATCTTCCGGGCGAGGTCCGGGTTCGAGTTGCCGTGGTAGATCTCGAACTGGTCCGCGTACACGCCGGCCTCCCGATCGAGGTTCAGCACGCCGCCGTCAGGCGCCGCTCCCCGCGGCCGGACCGCCACCGCCCGGTTCGGGAGCGCCATTGTCGCCGATGCCTTCCTGCTCCGCCAGCCCGGCCCGGAAGGCCGAGATCGCGACGACGCGGTCGCCCTCGTTCATTCGCATCGTGATGACGCCGCGCGCCTGGGCCTTCTGGCGGTTGATCGACTCGACGTCGGTTCGGACGACCTGGCCGCCGGCCGAGATGAGGAGCAGCTCTTCGTCGAGCTCGGTGACCTGCTGGACTGCGGCCACGTCGCCGGTCTTGCGGCCCTCGAGGCTGATGAGCCGGACGCCCTGGGAGCCGCGGTGCATCGCCCGGAACTCGGCCAGCGGAACACGCTTGCCGTAGCCGGTCTCGGTCAGGACGAGGATGTCGGCGTCGGGCTGGACGACCGACATCGAGACGACGAAGTCGCCGGCCCG
>DASTVH010000064.1:0-4188 GCA_035759195.1 Candidatus Limnocylindrales bacterium | reverse complement strand
CGCCGTGACGAGTCCGGCTGGGACGGAGCTCACCAAGCATGCCGGTCTCCTGATCGATCGCGTGACCGGCCTGGCCGATCATGCCGAGGGCGGCGTCGTCATCATCGAGGCGCCTCCCGGAGTGGGGAAGACCCAGCTCCTGGCGGCCGCCATCGAGCTCGCCCAGGCTCGCAGTGTCCGCGTCCTGAAAGCCCATGGCGTCGAGCTCGAACACGAGCTCGCGTTCGGTGGCGTCCGCCAGGCCGCGACCGGGTCCAGGCGGGCCAGCGTCGGAGCGAACAGCAGGGAAGCACGGCGTGGTTGTCCCGAACCCACATCCTCGTCGCGAGCGCCGTCATCGCAATCGCGGCCGCTCTCATGTTCGCGCTCGCCGCGATCCAGCTGACCGCGGCCGGGGCCACGACGCCGGCCGCGGACGGCAGCTACGACGCAGTCGAGCGGGCGCGCTCGCTCCTGGTTGGCTCGTCGACGTCCGACTCCAGCTACGACCAGGCGGAGGCGAGCCGAGCCCGGATCGTCCTGCCGGCCCAGGCGGCCGACCGCAGCTATGACGATGTCGAGAAGATCCGCTCCCTGCACGGGGGCGGCTGACCGCACGTCGAGGGGCGCCATGGATCGGCCGCCTCGTTCGTAGGCCCTCCATGGACGGCGCGTGCCGCCGGATCGAGCGATCGCTCCGGCGGCGTCGCCGTGCCGTCGATTTCTCGGCCGAACTCGAACTCGGCGTCACCGTCGCACAGCCGAGTTCGTGCGCAGCTTCAGGATGTGGCTCAGATCGCCCGGCGCCCGTCCCGATCGTCCGTGCTCGGGACGCCGAGGGCGACCCCATAGAGTGGAATTTCCTCCTCCGTATCGGCTCGGATCACAGCCGCAAGCTCCTCGTCGAAGAAGCCGCCGAGGTTGCAGCAGCCGAGGCCCAACGCGACGGTCGCGAGGTTGATGTTCTGGGCCGTGTGGCCGGCCTCGAGGAGCAGGTACCGATACCCGCGGTCGCCGTACTTGCCCAAGGACCGGCGCGTCACGGCTGTCAGGACCACGACCGCCGCTGCGCTCGTTGCGTAGGGTTGACCCAGGAACAGGTAGGTGTTGAACGCCTCGGGCAGCCGACCCGGGCGGACGAGCTCCAGCCCATGATGGAGCGGGACGTAGTGGTGGATCCCGGGCTCCAGGCCGTCGACCGCTCGGACGATCAGGTAGAGCTCGAGCGGATACAGCCCACCCCCCGACGGCACCGCCCGCTCGAGGAATTCGACCTGTCCGAACAGCGTGCGTCCGACCACACCGTATCCGGCCTGCAGAATGGTCGAGACCTGTTCGAGTGAGAGCCCATCGGTCGCGTACGCTCGCGTCGAGACGCGTTCGCGGATGGCGCGGCCGAGCGAGACGTCGAGCGTGCCCGGATCGGGCAGCTTGACGAGTTCCACGTCGAAGTCTTCCTTCGACGCCTGTTGAAGATGCACACCCGGTGGCTCCGTCGTGTTGTGGACCCAGCGACACGTCGCCCGATGGAACATCCAGGCGACCGGTTGCCCGGCGCGGAACGATGCCTCCTCGCTCATGACAGCGGATGCGGATAGGGGTTCACCCCATGGCTGTCCCTCGCCAGCCCAGCGGCAGCGGCGAGGAACGGGACCTCGTAGAGGCGGCTGCCTCCGAGGCGCGCTTCGTTCGCCCCGAAGTGGATCGGCTGGTAGGTGGGCACGATGCCGCGCGCGGCGTGGATGCCCAGCGGAACGAGCTCGTCCGCGCTCAGGTCCACGACGATAGGGTCGAGCCCGGCCGCCGCCAGGCCCTCGACCAGCCACGCGAGCTTGCCCTCGGCCGTCCCGTCGGTTGCAGGCGCGCCGTCCAGCGTCCCGAACGGGGCATCCCGCAGGAACGCGAGCTGGGATGTCATCGACCGGTCGGCATAGAGCAGGTCATGGTCGTCGAGCTCGCGGACGCGCGACGGATCCGCGAGGAGCTCGACCAGCCTCGCTGCCACCTCCGGGTCGCGCCGGCGCGCCTTGAGGGCCGGCCGGATCTGGCCGATCTCCAGCGCCGCCTTGAGGCAGGCCCGCACCGGGTCGAGGTCGCAGCCGAGGCCGACGACGGTCGCCGGACCATCGCCCTCCTCCTGGACGGCCAGGGCCACGACGACGGTCGCCGGCGCATCCGTCGGCAGCTGGACCAGCTCGAGGCTGACGCCCCGCCGCTCGTAGGCCGTCGCCGCGCGTCGGACGTCGTCGCCGGCGTCCGACGTCCGGACCCGCAGGCCGGGCACGCGCTGCAGCCAGCTGATCATGAAGGCGTCCCGCTCGACGACCTCCAGGAGCGCGGCCAGGGCGGCCGCCGCGAACGAGGCGCCCGCCGCGAGGCCGTTCGAGGTGATCGGAAAGAGGAACTCCGCGTGGTCGTGGACCTCGTAGTGCATGACGGTGGCGAGCGCGGGGACCGCGACCGGCTCGTTGGTGCGGAGGCGCGTCCCGACGATCCAGTCGATCTCCATGTCGGGCCGCCACGGGCTGTACGGCAGTCCCTCGTACTGATCGGGCGCATAGAGGACGAGGTCGACCGGATCGACTGAGTCGGTGTCGAGCTCGGTGCGCCGTCCGCGAATGATCCGGTCGGGTTGCACACGGGCGCCCGCATAGCGCTCGCAGGCTTCGCCGAGCGCCGAGAGGCGGGCGGCCGCAGGGCTCAGGCCCTTGCCGGAGCAGACCTCGAACGGCTCGCCGTCGGCCTTGACGAAGCGGTGGTTCGACAGTTCGGCGCGGACGACGGTCACCAGCGCCGGCTCGCTCGGATCCTTGCCGACCGGCGATAGCGACCGGACGATCCCGGTCCGCGCGCTGACCAGGCTGTCCGGGGCCTCCTCGAGTCCCGTGCCGGACGTCCGCGCAGGTCGGCCGGCGGTTCCGCCCTGCGGGTGCGATCCGCCCTTGCCGCAGGCGGGGCAGTCCGGCCGTTGCAGGACGGGGTGAGTCTCGGTCGAGGCGGCGAGCCCGTCGATCACCCGCAACCGCCCGATGAGCGCAGGGGCACCGAGCCCGAGGGCCGCCTTCACGACCTCGAGTGCGAGGAACGCCCCGAGCTGCGCTGCGACCGGCGGCAGGCCCGGCCGCTCGGCCAGGCGCGGCAGCTTCTGCGCGTCGCCAAGCTCCTCCACGCCCATCGCCACCTCGAAGTCCTCGGCGCAGGCGATGATGCGCATCCGCGAGCAGAGATAGCAGGGACCTTCGCCGGGGAGGACCATCGGACCGGCGATGCCCAGGTGACCCGCGAGGCGGCCGAAGACCGCCGGCCGGCGAGTCGCGAGCGAATGCTCGTTGACCCACACGGCGCTCGCGGAGTGTCCCCGATCGAACGTGTGGACGATGAAGTCGCAGCCGTCGAGTGCGTCGCGCAGCTGCTGGCGATCGAACGGTCCGTCGAGTGGCTCGGTCACCTCCGTCCCGGGTGGCCGGATCTGATCGGCGAGTACCGCCTGTCGCAACCGGCCGCCCGCCCCCGGGGCCGCCGCCGGCCACAGCGCCGGATCGCCGGCCCGAGCCGGGAACGGGTCGATCAGGACGAGCTCGCCGACCCGCATCGCGGCGAGTTGCGCGGCCGCGTGGGCGCCCGGACCCTCGGCCCCGACGATGCCGACGCGCAGCCGCTCCAGCCGGCCTCGCGAGCGAGGATCGACGCCGAGCGTGTCGAGCATGGCCGACATGGGGTCGTCGGCCGCACCGGGGCCGGCGGCGTGGACGATGAGCCCGCGATCGACGATCGTCTGGAGGAATTCGACCGCCTGACCGCGGGCCTCCGGCCCCCAGTCGGCCGTGAGCTCTCGCAACGTGCGCCGCCCGTCGAGGCTCGCGAGGAGCCCACGGAAGACCGCGGCCGACGGCCCGGTCAAGCGGACCTCGCCGAGATCCGAGGCAAGGGCCAAGTCGGCCTCGCCGATGTCGAGGATCTCGGTGCCCGGCGTCAGCCGGAGGATCGCCTCTTCAGTTACGCGTCCGACCGAATGCGGTTCATCCACCTAGGTCGCGGAATCGGTCAATGCCGCCGTGGAACCCGCCGCCGCCCCAGCCGCACGGCCCGCAGCTGCATTCGAAGATGCAGACCTTGCAGACGGCGCAGATGCTGGTGCAAGCCCGACAGACTCGGCAGATGCCGATGCAGCGGAAGCACTCGTTGATGCCGCAGTCGTCGATGTCCGTC
>DASTVH010000063.1:0-5322 GCA_035759195.1 Candidatus Limnocylindrales bacterium | reverse complement strand
GAGCGGCGGCACGCCCGGCTCGTTCGACTGGAGCTCGAACATCGGCGTCGACGCGGTCTTCGTGAAGGCCGGCAGCGACAAGCACCACCTCTACGTCTACGACCCGGAGTCGACCGGCGACACCGACCTCGGCCCGCAGGCGGGCAGCGGCAACGGCATCAGCCACATCTCGTTCTGCTACGACGTCGACCAGGCACCCAGCGAGGAGCCGTCGGAAGAGCCCAGCGAGGAGCCCTCTGAGGAGCCCAGCGAGGAGCCCTCTGAGGAGCCGTCCGAAGAGCCCTCTGAGGAGCCGTCCGAAGAGCCGAGCGAGGCGCCGTCGGAAGAGCCCAGCGAGGAGCCGACCGGATCCGAGCTGCCGGCTGCAACCGAGTCCGCCCGGCCCACCGGCCAGGTCGGCGGCATCATCGGGACCCCCGGCGTCACCCCGCCCTCCACCGACGCCATCGGCGACGGCGCGGCGGCGACGAGTGAGTCGTGGCGGATCGTGCTCGCCGGCCTCGCCGGCCTGGTCGCGGCCCTGCTTCTCTTCACCCAGCCGACCCGGGCGACGGTCCGCAACCGTTAGCCATCGCTGTCCCCGGGGCAACCCGGCCGGGATGCGGACATCCGCATCCCGGCCGCTTCATGTCCGGCTCGTTCAGATCTCGGCCCGCTCCCCCGGCTCGACGAGCGTCACGGGACCGTCGAAGCGGCGGCGCACGGACTCGATCGTCGCGGCTTCGTCGTAGCCCATCTGGAGATGGGTCAGGAGAACCCGGCCCGCGCGGCTGCCGGCGGCCAGGTCGCCGACCGCCGGTCCGTCGAGGTGCAGCGCCCCTTCGGGCACGGGCCCCGGCCCGAACGAGACCTCGGCCAGGAGGACATCGCCGGGCTGGATCACACCGGCGAGATCGGCCGCCCGCCCGCAGTCACCCGAGTAGACGAGTCCCGGGCCGCCGTCCGGACCTTCGACCCGGAACCCGTAGCTCTCGTCGGTGTGGGTCACGAGCGTGGGCCGGACGAGGAGGTCGCCCAACGGGACCGGTCCGCCGTCGAAGGCTTCGCAGTCCAGCGAGGCAGCGGTGAATCCCTCGTTGCCGTTGAGCGCGTCGAGCCGGTCGGCGAGCCCCGCCGGGCCGAGGACGCGGACCCGCCGGACCGGCGTGAACTCGAACCGCAGATAGTGGCGGAGCGGCACGAGGTCGACGAAGTGGTCCGGGTGGAGGTGGCTGATGAGTACGCCATCGAGCCTGCTCGGCTCGAGCTCGGCCGCCAGGCGGGTGAACGACCCCTGGCCGAGGTCGAGAAGGATCGACGTGCCGCCTGATCGGAGCAGATAGGCGGCGCCGCTCGCGCCCGGTCGGTCCGTGTAGGCCGGGCCAGCCCCCAGGACGATCAGCTCCATCGGTGCGATCGGCGGTTCATGGCCGAAAAGCGTAGCCGAGCGGAGATGGGCGGTCGGGTCCGCCGCGGCCGGCTGGGGCCGGCCTCGCGGTGGCCCGAGGGGCCGGCCTTCTCGTCGGCGGGGGGCACCGGCCGCCTCGTGGGCGGCGGTCAAATATTCCGTGGATGCGTAGGAATGCGAACGATGTGCTGCCGGACGCTGATTCAGGACCCAGATATCAGCGCGGGGCATATTGGTGCGGCAGATCGCGCCCTTTGGTGCGCTCCACAGACGAATCCGGCGCAATCTACGCGTCCACGGAATATCGACCTCGGCGGGCAGGAGCCGAAGCGGCGCGAGGCGCGTCGGAGCCGAAGCGAGGCGAAAGAGGCCGGAGCCGAAGGGGCTCGAGGCGGGCCGGTCCGGGGCCGGGACGGACGCCCGCGGTGGTCTGGGTCAGGGCGCCGGGGCGCGGTCGTTCCGGCCCGGCGGCGTTCGCCCGGGACGCTCGGTGGGATCGGCCGCCGGCGGGCCACCGATCGCAGCGGGGGGTGTGGCGGCGGCCTCTGGCGCGTCCTGTTCGGGGGTCGTCTCGGGCCCCGTGACCGGAGTCGGGTCCGGTTTGGGTGCCTTCGTGGGCTTCGGTGTCGGGTCGGGCCTGGCGGTCTGCGCCGGCTGTGCGGCGGGATCCTCGGGCGGTCCGCCTGCCGGCGGGTTCGCGGGCTTGCCTGCCGGCGGGTTCGCGGGCTTGCCTCCGGGCGAAACCGCCTCGATCCGCTCGAGGACCTTGCCGTTGTGCTCGATCGCCCGCTCGATGTTCGCCCCGATCGCCTCGGCCGCCTGGGCGGGGAGCCCACCGACGATCCCCTGGAGAACCGCCACATGCCGGTCCAGCGCCGTTCGAATGCGCTCGAGCGCGTCTTCGTCGGCAGCGGCGGCAGCCACCGCCTCGTCGGCGATCGTCACGTACGCTTGAAGGGCCGCCCGGACGGCGACCGGGTCGCCCCCGCGAGCGGCGGCGAGGATCTCATTGAGACGGGTCTCGAGCCGGACGACCTCGGCCTCGGCTCGCTCCTCGGCGTCGGCCGGTAGGGCGAGAGCCTCCAGCGAGACACGAAGGTCGTAGAGAGGCGCGCCCGGCTGCGAGGCCGCCAGCGCGCCAGCCACGAGCCCGAGGGAGAGCGCAGCCGCGGCCATGAGCCCGGCCGCGCGGCGGAAGAGGATCCGGCGCCGCCGTTCGCGGGCGACGCCGAGGGAGGCGTGCGCCAGCCGCACCTCCGCCGAGGCCGCGAACGACAGGCGCGCCTCGCGCATGACCCGGGCGCGCATGCGGGCGACCGCCGCCGCGTCCGGGCTCAGCCGGACCATGGCGAACCGGTCGAGCCGCTGCTCGAGCTCGAAGTCCGCGCCGGTTGAAACGTACATGGGGTCATCCATCCGTCGTGACCTCGGCCCTGCGAGGTCGTGGCATCTCCGGCCGGGCGGCGGGGTCGTCCTCGATCCCCAGCTGGCGCCGGAGCGCCGCGATCGCCCGGAACTGGAGCCCCCGAACGGTTCCTTCCTGTTTGTCCATCGCCTCTGCGGCCTCGCGGGCCGAAAGGCCGGCGAAGAAGCGGAGCGCGATCGCCTCTTGTTGCTCGTCCGTCAGGCTCTGGAGCGCCAGCCGGACCGCGTCGAGCTCCTGGCGGAGCATCGCGATCTCGTCGGGCCCGGCATCCCCGTGGGCCCGCTCCACGAGCGCCTCGAGACCCGCGTGGTCGTGGCGCGTCCTGACGAAATCGATGACCGTGTTCCTGGCCAGCCGGAAGAGCCAGCCCCCGAAGGGAACGCCCCGCGCCTCGTAGCGCGGCAAGGCTTCCAGGGCCTTGACGAAGACGAGCTGCGTCAGGTCCTCCGCGTCCGACGGGCGCTGGACACGGCTGGCGATGAAGCGATAAACGGGTTCGTGGTAGTGATCGAAGATCACCCCGAACGCCCACTCGTCGCCCGATTGGGCCTCTGCCACGAACCGCTCGATCGCGGCGTCGTCGATCGTCATAACGGCGGAATGACGGCCTCGTTAGGTTCCCCGGCCCTCCGGAACCGAACCGGAAGGTTCACCGCAACCCTGCCGCCACCCCGGCGGAACGTGAGCGTCTCGAACCCGGCGGCGGCAGCTGCACGATACCCCGCCTCGAGGCCGGATGCGAAGGATTCGGCCGTATGGGCGTCCGAACCGGCCGAAACGGCGGTGCCTCCGAGCACCTTGTAGCGCTCGACGATCGCCGCCGACGGGTAGGTCTCGCCGGCCGGCTGGCGCAGGCCGCTCGTGTTCACCTCCAGCGCGACCCCGGTCTCGACGAGGGCGACGAGGAGGGGCTCGTAGAGCTCGGGCGCCGCGGCGAGGTCGGCGGCCGTGACAAGCGGGTGGAGATACCGCTTCACGAAGTCGAGGTGGCCGATCGCGTCGAACAGTCCCGAACGGATCGCCCGGAGTACCTCGTCGAAATACGGGGCCACGATCTCGCCGAGCGGCCGGCCCGCCACCCACGCGCCGACCCGCGAGGCGTGGTACGGCGATTCGGCGTAGACGTGGACGCTGCCGATGACGTAGTCGTAGGCGTGACGGGCGAGATGCTCGCGGATCGCCGCCTCGTGGCTGGCGTCGTACGTGATCTCGACCCCGAACCGGATCGCGACGCCACGTGGGCCCCAGCGCTCGGCGGCCTCGCGGACCGTCCGCTCTCGATCGGCGAACGGGACGAAGTCGAACGCCGGCGCGCCCGGCGCGAAGTCGACATGATCGGTGATTGCGATCTCGGCGATCCCGCGCTCGACGGCGGCCGCGGCGTAGGCGTCGACCGGGACGAGGCTGTCCGGTGACAGGTCGGTGTGGAGGTGGCTGTCGAGCGGCAGGTCGCGGGCCGGTGCCGCAGCGTCGCGGCCGGGCGCGCCGGCGGGCCGGGGCCCGCCGTCGGGGTCGAGCACGCGGCGATCAGCCGCCGACCAGGCCCAGCTCCCGACCGACGGTCGCGAAGGCCTCGAGAGCCTGGTCGAGCTGCTCTTCGCCGTGGGCCGCAGTGACGATCGTCCGGATGCGGGCCTTGTCGAGCGCGACCGTCGGAAAGACGACCGGCTGAGCGAACACGCCCTCCTCGAAGAGGCGCTGGCTGAAGCGACCGGCCGTGTCGGGGTCGCCCATCATCACGGGTGTGATCGGCGTCTCGTAGGCACCCGTGTCGAAGCCCAGGCGAGTCAGCTCCGCCTTGAACCGACGCGTGTTGGTCCACAGCCGTTCGATCAGCTCGGGCTCGTCCTGCATGACCCGGATCGCCTCGCGGCACGCGGCAGCGACCGCCGGCGGATGCGACGTCGAGAACAGGAACGGCCGGGCCCGCTGGACGAGGATGTCGCGCAGGTCCTGCGAGCCCGCGACGTAGCCACCCAGGACGCCGACCGCCTTCGAGAGCGTCCCGACCTGGATCGCCACTCGCCCGTGCAACCCGAAGTGGTCGACCGAACCGCGGCCGTTCCGGCCGAGGACCCCCGACGCGTGGGCGTCGTCGACGAAGAGCGCGGCACCGAACTCCTCCGCCGCTTCGACGATCGCCGGCAGCGGGGCGATGTCGCCGTCCATGCTGAAGACGCCGTCGGTGACGACGAGGACGAGCCGGTAGGGCAGGCCGGTCCCCTCGCGCCCGTGCTCCTTCGCCTCGCGGAGGATCGCGCGGAGCGCGCCGACGTCGCCATGCGGGTAGATCTTGCGGGGCGCCTTCGAGAGTCGCATGCCGTCGATGATCGAGGCGTGGTTGAGCGCGTCCGAGACGATGAGGTCCTGCTCACCGGTGATCGTCGGGATCACGCCCGTGTTCGCGGTGAAGCCCGACTGGAAGGTGAGCACCGCCTCGGCATCCTTGAATCGCGCCAGGTCGGCCTCGAGCTGCTCGTGGAGGCTCATGGTGCCGGCGATCGTCCGT
>DASTVH010000062.1:0-4336 GCA_035759195.1 Candidatus Limnocylindrales bacterium | reverse complement strand
GGCGACCTTGTCGACACCGCCGACGCCGGCCTGAACGGCAACCACCGGGTGCGCCGGCACGTCGTCGCCGACCTCGCCGAGCTCGCCGCCGCAGCGCGTGCCGCCGGCCACCCGATCTCGGTCGTCAGCGCCTACCGGAGCTTCGACCAGCAGAAGGCGACCTTCGACCACTGGGTGGAGGTGGGCGGGCTCGACGAGGCGCTCCGGACGAGCGCCCGACCGGGCCATAGCGAGCACCAGCTCGGCACGACCGTGGACCTGACGACGCGCGGCGGGATTCCGCCGTGGGAGTACCGCGACTGGGCCGCCACCGAGACCGGCGCCTGGGTCGCCGACACCGCCTGGCGCTATGGGTTCGTCATGAGCTATCCGCGCGGCGCGGACGACGTCTCGTGCTACGACTACGAGCCGTGGCACTATCGGTACGTGGGACGCGAGCTCGCGGCGGCCATCCACGCCAGCGGGGTCGTCCCGCGGGAGGCGATCTGGGAGCTTCAGTAGCGATCGAAGGACGGCCCGGCACCGGGATCGCCGGCGAGGCCCCGCCCACCGGCGTCGCCTGCCGGGGAGCGGCTCGATGAGCGACGCCGACACCCATCCGGCCAGCGACCACGTGGACGCGATCTTCGACGCGGCGATCGAGCGCGTCCTCCACGACCTGCCGCACGCCTTCACCGAGCGCCTCGGGACGGTCGCGATCGTCGTCGAGGACGAGGCGACCCCGGATCAGCTCGCGTCGGTGCGGGCGCACGGCCTCTTCGGCCTGTACCAGGGCGTTCCGCGGACCCAGTGGGGTGCCGACAACGCGTCGGTCCCGAGCAAGATCACCCTGTTCCGCGGCCCGCTCGTCCGGGCCCACCGGTCGCCCGAGGGCCTCGCCGCGGCGGTCGAGGCGACGCTCCGCCACGAGATCGCCCACCACTTCGGGATCGATGACGCGCGGCTGCGCGAGCTGGGCGGCCGCTGAAATTGATCCCGCTACGCTTTGCCAGATGACCGACGACCGACCCACCCGCCCGAATCCGCCGGTCCGGGGCGAGCACGTCTACCTGCGGGCGATGGAGCCAGCCGACGCCGAGCTCGTCCACGACTGGTACGCCCACGCCGACACGGCCCGCCTCATGGGCGAGTGGCCGCGCAGCCTCGCCCGGCGGCGGGCGGACGCGGAGGCGGCGATCTCGGAGATCGGCCGGGACTGGTTCGCGTTCATCGTCTGCCTCCTCGCGGACGACCGCCCGATCGGTCGGGTCGACGTCTTCGAGGTCGATCGCCACAACGGCTCCGCGGCCTTCGGACTCGCGATCGGCGTACACGACCTCCGCGGCCGCGGCCTCGGCACGGACGCGGTGAACGCGGTCCTCGACTTCTGCTTCGGCCAGCTCCGTCTCGAGCGGGTGTGGCTCGTCACCGATTCGGTCAACCTCGTCGCCCAGCACGTCTACGAGAAGGCGGGCCTCGTCCACGAGGGCCGGCTGCGCAAGGCGTTCTACCAGGACGGGGTCTGGCAGGACGACATCAGGATGGCGATCCTGCGCTCGGAGTGGGAGGCGCTGCCCCGGAAGCGGAGCTGGGACTACACCGAGCGCTGATCGCGGCCGAGCAGCGTCGCCACGGCCGGCGCGATGCGGTCGACCCAGGCCCGGTACTGGGCGCCCGACGGGTGGAGCCCGTCGTCCGCGACGAGGGACCGGTCGCCCTCGGCCCGCAGCGACAGATCGTGGATGTCGACGAACGCGATGCCACGAGCGGCAGCGGCGGCGGCGAGGACCTCGTTCACGCGCCGGATCCCGGCGGCCTGGGCGACCGGATCGCCGTAGTCGGCGCCGCGCGGCGTCACCGTGTAGTCCGGCGTCGATACGGCGACGATCCGGTCCGCCGCGAGCCGTTCGCGAAACGCGTCGAGGATCATCTCGACGTTGCGGGCATACCGCTCGATCGGCACGCCTCGGACGACGTCGTTGACGCCAACGAGCAGCGACACGAACTCCGGGCCGTGCCGAGGCAGCTCGGGCAGTTCGACGTCGATCACGTCGCGCGAGGTGAAGCCGTCGACGCCGAGGTTGGCGACGAGCCGGAGCGTCGGCGGGGTGGGACCGAGGCGCGCGACGAGCTGGTCCGGCCAGCGCTCGTGGGGAGCCCGCGTCGCGGTCCCGATCGTGTACGAGTCGCCGAGGGCGATGTAGCGCAGCGCGCCGGGGCGTGGGCCGGTGGACGCCGTCGGGTCCGTCGTCACGCGACGGCGGCCAGGTGGGCCAGGAGGATCGCCGCGAAGTCGTCCGGCCGCTCGAGCGGCAGCACGTGGCCCACCTCGGGCCAGCGGACGACGTCCACCCGGGGCACCTCGGCGACGAGCCGGGCGGCCGCCTCGAGCGTCGCCGCCTGGTCGCCTTCACCGACGACGACGAGCGTCGGGCAGGCGATCTCCGCGAGCCGTCGCGAGGCGGGCGGTTCGAGTTCCGATTCGGGGGCGTCGTCGGGATCCCATTCGGGCAGCTCGAAGGCGTCGCGCTGCATCCGCCCGACGAACGCCCGGACGGCCGGATCGACGGCCTCGGGCCCGCGGGCCGGCCCGTCGACCCAGGCCCGCAGGTTGACCTCGACCGCGGCATCCACGTCACCCCGATCGAGCGCCTCGACCTCCGCGTGCCAGATCGCCCGCAGGTCCTCGGTCGCTTCGCCGTAGAGCGCGCCACCGGGCGAGGCGAGCACGAGCGAGGCCGCCCGCGCCGGCTGGGCGAGCGCCGCCTCGGCCGCGATCCCCGCCCCCATCGACACGCCGACGAGATGGGCCCGCCCGATCCCGAGCTCCTCGAGCAGGCCGAGCAGGTCGCCGTGCTGCGACCACGGGCCGCTCGGCGGGAGGCTCTCGCCGTACCCCCGGGCGTCGTACCGGAGAACGCGGTAGCGAGCGGTCAGATGCGGCCAGATCGGGTCCCACATCCGGCGGTCGGCGACGCCGGCATGGACGAGGACGACCGGGTCGCCGGCCCCGCTGCCGCCCGCCAGCTCGTAGGCCAGGCCGCCGCTCGAGCGGCCGATGCTGCGCGGGTTCTGCACCGCGCCAGTATGCACAGGCACCGCGGACGGCCTATCCTTCGTCACGCGCTTCCCGCACGACCGGGGTGACGGACCTCGAAGTTCTGCTTGCCCGGCCGTTCCCGCGTCGGTAGGATGCGCGCCAATGGTCGCCCCGAGGGGCGAACGTTCTTCGAGACCGCACCGGACCTCGACCGCAGAACCGGCGACCGGGCGGAGTGCTCGATGGTGGAGGAGGACACATGCGAAATCGCTCCGTTGGCCTGACGCTGTTCGGCGCCCTGGCCATCATCGTCGCCGCCTGTGGCGGCGGCGCCACTCCCAGCCCCGCGGCATCGGCGACACCGGCCGCCTCGGCGACGTCCGAGCCGAGCGGGTCGGCCGAGCCGAGCGAGTCGGCGGCGGCGTCGCTCCGGCCGCTGAAGGTCGGTGTCGTCACGGACGTCGGTCAGCTCGAGGACAAATCATTCAACGAGTTCTCGAACGCAGGCGCCGAAGCGGCCGCCGAGGCGACCGGCGGCGAGCACGACGTGATCGTGACCGCCAACATCTCCGACTACGGCGCGAACATCCAGTCGTTCATCGACCAGGACTACGACGTGATCGTCACGATCGGCTTCCTCATCGGGACCGACACGGCGAAGGCGGCCAAGGCCAACCCCGAGGTCACCTTCGTTGGCGTCGACCAGGGAATCTGCGTCGACGAGAACGGCGATCCCGACGCGACGTTCACCTGCGCGGGCGACGCGGCCACGCTGCTGCCGAACTACCAGGGCATCGTCTTCGCCGAGGCCGAGCCGGGCTACCTCGCCGGCATCGTCGCGGCCAGCCTGAGCGAGTCGGGCACGATTGGCGCCGTCGGCGGCACGAACCTCCCGGCCGTCGTGAACTACTGGCGCGGCTACGAGAATGGCGCCAAGTCGATCAACCCGGACATCACGGTCCTCTACCAGGAGACCGATCCCGATCCGGCCAAGGGCTTCAACGACACGGCCAAGGGCCGCTCGATCGCCGAGCAGTTCATCGGCCAGGGCGCTGACGTCCTGTTCCAGATCGCCGGCAACACCGGCGTCGGCGTCCTCGAGGCCGCGTGCAACGCCGAGATCCACGGGATCGGGGTCGACGTCGACCAGTCCCAGTCCATCCCGAACCTCGCCGAGTGCATCGTGACCAGCGCCGAGAAGAAGCTCGAGGCGACCGTCAAGGCGGTGGTCGAGAGCGTCGCTTCGGACACGTTCAAGGCCGGGACGCAGAGGTACAACGCGGCGTCGGAGCCGCCGGCCGTCGGCCTGTCGGACTT
>DASTVH010000061.1:0-18858 GCA_035759195.1 Candidatus Limnocylindrales bacterium | reverse complement strand
GTGTTCATCCGCTCGATGGCCGCGCGGGGTCATGCCGGCGGCCTCGCCTCCACGACGGCGACCGCCGCCGCGGTGCTCGACGCGGTCGGCTTCGACCTCGTCTTCGTCGAGACCGTCGGGACCGGCCAGAGCGAGGTCGAGGTCGCCGCGGCCGCCGACACGACCGTGGTCCTCGAGGCGCCGGAGATGGGCGACGAGGTCCAGGCGATCAAGGCCGGCCTCCTCGAGGTCGCCGACCTCGTCGTCGTCAACAAGGGCGATCGCCCGGGCGCCCAGCGGACCGCCTCGCAGCTGCGGGCGATGCTCGTGGCCGCCCCGAAGGTCGGGAGCCGCTCTGCCGGTGGCGACGGGCGGGCCACGGACGGTTCCCCCAACGACCGGCCCGCCCCCAAGCAGCCCGAGGTGCTCGTCACCACCGCGGCGACTGGCGACGGCGTCCCGCAGCTGCTCGATGCGCTGGACCGCCATCGGGCCGGCGGGCACGGGCCGTCCGACGCCTCGCGCCTGGCGCGGGCCGAGGCCCAGGTCTGGGCGATCGTCGGGGAGCGGCTGCGGGGGCGGCTGCATGACGCCGCGAACGAGGGTCGGACCCGTGACACGCTCGAGGCCGTGGCCGCTCACCGCCTCGATCCGTACGCCGCCGCCGATGAGCTCCTCGCCCGGATCGCCCCCGACCGGGCGGCGCGGTGAGCGCCGGTGAGACGAGCGCCGGCCCGCCGGGCGCCGGCGCGACGAGCGTCGAGGCGCCGCGGCTGGTGACGCCGGCGTTCGTCGCCCTCGCGGCGGCGACGCTCGCGTTCTTCATCTCGGCCGGGATCGTCCTGCCGGTCGCGCCGCGCTTCGCGAGGTTCGCCCTCGACGCGGACGCCGTCGGCGTCGGCGTCGCGATCGGCTCGTTCAGCATCGCCGCGCTCCTGCTCAGGCCGCTCGTCGGCTGGTCGAGCGACCGGTTCGGCCGGCGGCCGCTGCTCGTCGGCGGTTCGCTCCTGGCGGTCGCCGCGCTCGCACTCCACCTCGTCGCGAACGATCTCGTTCTGTTCATCGCGGCCCGCAGCCTGCTCGGCGCCGGCGAGGGCTTCTTCTTCGTCGCGGCACTGGCGGCGGCGAGCGACATCGCGCCGGAGGCCCGCCGCGGCGAGGCGCTCAGCTTTCTCTCGCTCTCGCTCTACCTCGGGGTGGCGATCGGGCCGCCCGTGGCCGAGGCGCTCTTCGCCGCCGGCTCCTACGCGGTCGTCTGGATCGCTGCGACGGTCGTGGCCGGCGTCGCGGTCGCGCTGTCGTGGTTCGTCCCCGAATCGGCGCCGGCCGTCCTCGACCGTGTCGGGAACCGCCGGCCCCGCGGTCCGCTCATCCATCCGGCGGGACTGTTCCCGGGCCTCATCATCCTGCTTGGCCTGTGGGGGATGGCCGGCTTCCTCACGTACCTGCCGCTCTACACGCCGGTCGTCGGCCTCGACGGCGCGGGCCTGCCGCTGACGGCCTACGCGCTCATCGTCGTCGGGCTACGGATCGTCGGCGCCCGTTGGCCGGACCGGTTCGGGGCCGCCCGCCTCTCGGGCGCCGCGCTCATCCTGTCGGCCGTGGGGCTCGCGATCATCGGCTTCGTCCCGACGCCGGCCGGCCTCATGGTCGGCACCGCGACCTTCGCGAGCGGCGTCGCGTTCACGATGCCGGCCCTGCTCTCGCTCGCGGTCTCCCGCGTCGCGCCCGAGGAGCGGGGCACGGTCGTCGGCACGACGACGGTCTTCCTCGACCTCGTCTTCGGCCTCGCCCCCGTCCTGCTTGGCGTCGTCGCGGATCGGAACGGCTACGGCCCGACGTTCCTCGTCTCGGCGGTCTTCGCGGCGGTCGCCAGCCTGCTTCTCGTCGCCCGCCGCGGCAGCCTTGAGCGCCCGGCCGTCGTCACGACCGAGTAGGCTCAGAATCATGTCGATCGATCGGGTCTTCGTCGCCGGAGCCGGGCTCATGGGCCACGGCATCGCCCAGGTTCTGGCCGGTGCGGGTCGGGAGGTCTGGCTCTATGAGCCGGACATCGGTCGGGCGGAAGCCGGTCGGGACCGCATCGCCGCCACCCTCGAGCGGGCCGTCGCCCGGCGGCGCATGGCCGACGACGACCGGGCGGCGATGCTCGGTCGCATCCACCCCACCGCCGACGCGACGATCGTCGCCGAGGCCGATGCCGTCATCGAGGCGATCTACGAGGACCTCGCGGTGAAGCGGGCGTTCTGGGCCGAGATGGACCGGCGCGCCCCGCCCGGCGCGCTGCTCGCCACGAACACGAGCTCGATCTCGATCGATTCGCTCGCCGAGGCGGTCTCGCCCGAGCGCCGCACCCACTTCGTCGGGATGCACTTCTTCAGCCCGGTTCCGATCATGCCGCTCGTCGAGCTCGTGCGCGGTAGCGCCACCTCGGATCGGACCGCCGACGCCGTCCGGACGCTCGCCGGCGAGCTCGGCAAGCGGGTGATCGTCTCGGCCGACCGGCCCGGGTTCATCGTGAACCGGATGCTCATGCCGTACCTCGCGGAGGCGATGCGGGCGCTCGAGGAGGGCGTCGCCTCGGCCGCCGACATCGACACCGGGGCGAAGGTCGGGCTCAACCACCCGATGGGTCCGCTCGAGCTGGCCGACTTCATCGGGCTCGATGTCTGCCGCAACATCATGCTCGTCCTCCACGAGCATCTCGGTGGTGAGCAATTCCGGCCGCCACGGGTCCTCGAGGAGCTCGTCGCGGCCGGCCATCTCGGCCAGAAGACCGGGCGCGGCTTCCACGAGTACGAGCGAGGCTGAGCAGCGTCCTCGACGCCTCGCCTACGACTCGATGATCCGGGCCACGGTCGGACCGATGCTGTCGATCTCGAAGGGTTTTGCCAGGAGCACGATGCCGCGCTCGACGGCGAAGTCGCGAAGCTCCGGGTTGAGAACGTCGCCGCTCATGAAGGCGAACCGCCTCGCGAGCGCCGGGTCGATCTCCGCGACCGCGTCGTGGAACGCCGTGCCGCTCATGCCGGCCATCCGGTGGTCGCACAGGATCGCGTCCGGCGGTTGGGAGCGGACGACCTCGAGGGCCGTCGCCCCGTCGGCCGCGACGATCGGCTCGTAGCCGGCCCGCTCGAGGATCCGGGCGAGGAACTCGCGGATCGAGGACTCGTCGTCGAGGACGAGGACGCGAGCCCGCCCCGCCCCCGCCGTGCCACGGGCGGCCGCCTCCTCGGCGGCGGGCGCGGGACGCGGAGCGCCGGCCGAACGAGCCGTCCCACCTGGTCGGCCCGGCCGGCCGGGCGCCTCGGGAGCGGCGCCGGCGACGGGCCACTCAGGGTCGACCGGCAGCTCGAGGATGAACGTCGCACCGACCCCGCTCGGGCCCGGCTCGTGGCGGAGGATCCCGCCGTGGGCGGCAATGATCCCGAACGAGACCGACAGGCCGAGCCCGGTGCCCTCGCCCGGCGCCTTCGTCGTGAAGAACGGCATGAAGAGCCGCGAGTGGAGGTCCGCCGGGATGCCCGGCCCGTCATCGGTCACCGCGATCCGGACCATGCGCCGGCCGTCCCGGACGATCTCGTCGGCCGCAATCCGCACCGATCCCTGTTCGGTCCGCGTCTGGATCGCCTGCGCGGCATTGAGCGTGAGGTTGACGAGGACCTGCTGGATCTGGGCCCGGTCGAGCGGCACGGCCGGCAGGTCGGCCGGGATGTCGAGGTTCGCCGCGATGCGGCTCGGCCCGAACGAGTACGACTGGAGCGCGAGGACGCCCTCGACGAGGTCGCGGATCGAGGTCGGGGTGCGCTCCGGAGGGCGCTGCCGGGCGAAGTCGAGCAGGTTCTGAACGATCCGCCGGGTTCGATTGGATTCGGCGATGAGCAGATCCGCGTGATGGCGCAGGTCGTCGGGCAGGCTCGGATCGGTCCGGATGAGCTGGCTGAACGCCACGATCGAGGCGAGCGGGTTGTTGAGTTCGTGGGCCACGCCCGCGACGAGGAGCCCGATCGCCTCCATCTTCTGGGCCTGGAGCAGCTCCTGGTGGAGGCGGTCGCGTTCGGTCGTATCGCGGACGCGAACGAGAAGGCGGTCCTCGCCGGCGATGCTGATCCGCGTCAGCTCGAACTCGGCCGGGAACGTCGTCCCGTCGAGGCGCCGGCCGATCCCGCTCCAGCTCGCCTCGCCCCGCTCGATGGCCGCGCCACGCTGGGCCTCGACCTCACCTGGCTCGGTCGCCGCCAGCTCGACGGCCCGGCGACCGGTCAGGCCCTGGCCGAACAGCTCGAGCGCCGCCGGGTTGGCATCGACGATCAGGTCGTCGGCGGCCTGGACGAGCAGCGCGTCCGGGGATCGCTCGAAGAGCGTCCGGTACCGCTCCTGCGACGCGCTCGCGACCTGGCGGAGGCGCTGGTTGGCGAACGAGATGTCGACGACGCGCCCGATCGCCTCGAGCATCCGCTCGTCGATCGGGAGGTCGTCGACCGGCTCGGCGAAGAGGGCGATGAGGATGCTGTCGAGGCGGCCCTCATCGCGGATCGGGATCGCCGCGAAGGATCGGTAGCCGGCGGCCGCGGCGGCCGCCTCGCCCTCCGCCCCGATGCCGGCGCTGCCGATCGAGGCGACGTAGGCCGGCCTCCCGCCGGTGAAGGCCCGGACGAACGACCACTCGCCGGCCGGCCGGCCGTCCTGGAGCTCGTCGAGGGCTGCCGGCACTCCGATCGAGGCGAGCGTCGCGAGGCGGTCGCGGCCTGGCTCGACGACCAGGCCGCCGCCGAGCTCGACGACCCGGCCGCCGGCCGCGCCGAGCAGGAGCGCAATCCGATCGAGCAGGTAGCGGGCGATCGTCGCCTTGTCGGCGGCGTCCGGCAGGCGGGTCAGCTCGACGAGCGTCTGGAGCCGCTCGGTCAGTCGGCGCTCGAGGAGGAGGCCGTGCTCAACTCGGGCCAGGAGCCGCGCGTTCTCCAGGGCGCTCGCCACGAGCGCCGCAGCCTGGACGAGCACCGGGCCGGACGGGCCGATCCGGGCCTCGCCACGCCAGCCGAGCCCGAGCAGGCCGGTCAGCCGGCCGGCGACGCGCATGCCGGCGAACGCGACGGTCCGCAGGCCGTCGGCCCGGAGGGCCTCGCGCAGGCCGTCCGAGACCGGGGCCGAATCGACGTCGACGGCGACCGCGGCGTCGAGTCGCTCGAGGGCCGCCCCGAGCCGCTCGCCGATTCGGCCGGTCGTCTCGATCCGCCCGACGAGCGCATCGGAGATACCGAGGCGCCCGGTGACCTCGTAGCCGCTTTCGACCGAGAGGATCAGCCCGCCATCGGCCTGGGTCGCCCGGCACAGGATCTCGAGGGCCGTCGCGGCGATCTCTCGCGTCGAGCGACCGCGGCCTGTTTCCGCGGCGAGCGAGCCGAGCGTCGCCAGCTGGCCCTCGAGGCGGGCGCTCGCCGTGACGTCGCGGTTGAGGCTGATCCCGCCGCTGAACGTGGTCGCCGTCGGGTCGCGGCTGGTGATGACGGCATCGACGATGATTTCGGCTCCGCGGCGGCTGCCCACGAGCGGCCGCTGGACGATTCTGCGATGCCACGAGCCGACCCGTCCGAGCTCCTTGCGGAACTCGTCGTCGAGGTCCGTACCGTCCTCCGCCCGGCCCCGAAGTAGCTCGTCAAGGTGGTGACCGACGGCGTCGGCTGCCGCGATCCCGTAGAGCCGCTCGGCGGCCGGATTCCAGGCTTCAACGTGGACGTCGGGTCCGGTGACGATGATCGCGTCGGAGGCCTGCTCGAAGACGACCTCGCCGACGCTCGCCGGGGCAGCCCGATCCGAGCGTGTCGGTGGGGAGTGCGGCGGCGCGGCTGGCATCGGCGACGCAGTCTCGGGATCGCCCACGCCGGTATCCTACGCTCCACGCCGCCCCGGACATCCCCCGGATGGATGAGATCCGCGGCGCCCATCGTCCGGAGGAACCTGAACCCTGAGCTGGCCCCTCGACGAGGAGGAGCGCCTCCTTCGCAGCACGGCACGCGAGTTCGCGACCCGCGAGGTCGCGCCTGGCGCATCCGAACGCGACGAGGCGGAACGTTTCGACCGCTCGATCTTCGGGCGGATGGGCGAGCTCGGGCTGACCGGTGCACCCCTGCCTGAATCGGTCGGCGGGGCCGGCTTCAGCTACCTCGGCTGGACGCTCGTCATGGAGGAGCTCGGGGCGGTCGACATGGCGACCGCGGTGAGCCTGTCGGTCCACATCCTGGCGCAGTACCCGGTCGTGACCCACGGCAACGATGAGCAGCGGGTGCGCTGGCTCGGGCCGATGGTGACCGGTGAGCGGCTCGGAGCGTTCGCCCTGACCGAGCCGCATGCAGGCTCCGACGCCGCGGCGATCCGGACGCGGGCCGAACGCGACGGCGACCTGTACCGCCTCACCGGCACGAAGATCTGGATCTCGAATGCGCCCGAGGCCGACCACTACCTGGTCTTCGCCACGCTCGATCCGTCGGCCGGGCCGGCGGCGATCACCGCGTTCCTCGTCGAGAAGGGCGCGCCGGGGTTCCGCTTCGGGGCCCACGAACGCAAGATGGGCATCCGGGCCTGTCCGGCCGCCGAGCTGATCTTCGAACGGGCCGAGGTGCCGGTCGCCAACCGACTGGGCGGGGAGGGGGAGGGCTACCGGATCGCGTTGTCCGCCCTCGCCGAGGGGCGGATCTCGATCGCGGCCGCGTGCGTCGGGCTGGCCCGCTCGGCCCTCGAGCAGGCAGCCGGCTACGTCCAGCAGCGCTGGGCGTTCGGGGCGCCGCTCTCCGATCAGCAGGGCCTCCGGTTCATGCTGGCCGAGATGGCCCGCGACGTCGAGGCGGCCCGCTCGCTCGTCCACCAGGCGGCCGCGGCGAAGGACCGCGGGGAGCCGCTCCTCGAGGCGTCCTCGCTCGCGAAGTGGACGGCCTCGGACACCGCGATGCGGGTCGCCACCGACGCGGTCCAGCTGTTCGGTGCGAGCGGCTACTCGCGGGAGACCGGCCTGGAGCGGCTCATGCGCGACGCGAAGGGCGCCCAGATCTACGAGGGCACGAACCAGATCCACCGCCTGATCGTCGCCGACGAGCTGCTGAAGCGGACGCGCCCGCCGGAGTAGTCGCCGGCTCACCGGGTTCCGTGCCAATCCTTCACCCCACCAACGCTGGACGCGGCACGCGGCGGGACGCGGCCTCCCGCTCCCTGCCAATGCTTCATCCCACGAACGCGGGACGCGGCGACGCATGCCACGCGTTCATGGGCAGAGGGGATGGCAGGAAGGAGAGCCCGCTGATCTCCCGCCCCGGCGCATGAATCCAGCGCTCCATCGCGTGGCCGACGACGGGGAAGGCTCGCCTCAGTGTCAAGCGGTGCTCCGCGAGCCGCCGCCGCGCGGTTCGACCGTCGGCGACGACGACCCAGATTCCGACCGCCGTCGGCGTCCAGCCCCGCTCCCGAGCGACCTGGCGGGCGAGGCGGCGGTAGCGGTCGGCCTGGCGGATGAGCGCGCCGACGTCCCCGATCGCGCTCTTCACCTCGATGATCAGCAGCACCAGCCGCCCGGGATGCCAGGCCACGATGTAGATCGAGCCGCGTTCGCCGTAGATCGAGAACGTCACGTCCGGCTGGACGATCCAGTCCGGCAGGCTCGAGAGTCGGCGCACCAGCACTTCCGTCAGCCCGGCATGTCGGGCGTCGAGGAGACGGTCCAGCTCGGCGCCCTGCCAGCGCGGCACGAGGTCGATCCGAGCGTCGAGGGCCACGAACACCCGTCGCAGCGTCCGGACGTCGGTCCTCTCGATCCGCCCGTGCTCGAGGCGTGACACCATCGCCGGGGAGACGCCGGCCTTCAGCGCGGGCTCCGCCTGGGTCAAGCCGAGCCGGAGCCGGAGGGAGCGGAGCACCGCCCCGATTCGCAGGTCATCCATCGAGTCAAGTCTGGCGGCCGGGACTTGCCTGGCGGTTACCCGGTGTAGATTCGGCCCATGCCAGATCCGCTCTCCGGCCCCGACGGCCGCGTCTATCTCGTCAGCGCCGCCAGGACCCCGATCGGCAAGTTCGGCGGCGCGCTCGCCGGCACGCCGGCCGTCGAACTGGGCGCGGTCGCGATCCGGGCGGCCGTCGAGCGCTCCGGGCTGCCCGAGGGGACCCCCGTCGACGAGGTCCTCATGGGCCAGGTGCTCCAGGCCGGGGTCGGTCAGGCGCCCGCCCGCCAGGCCGCGCTGCGGGCCGGGCTGCCCGACGGTACCAGCGCCACGACGATCAACCGGGTCTGCGGATCGGGCCTGAAGGCGATCATGCTGGCCGCCGCCGAGATCAAGGCCGGCGACGCCGACATCGTCGTCGCGGGCGGCATGGAGTCGATGAACCAGGCGCCGTTCCTGCTGCCGAACGCCCGCTTCGGCTACCGCCTCGGCAACGGCGAGCTCGTCGATTCGACCGTCCACGACGGGTTGTGGTGCTCGCTCGAGAACTGTCACATGGGCACCCACGCCGAGCGGGTCGCGATCTCGAACGCGGTGAGTCGCGCGGACCAGGACGCGTTCGCACTCGCCTCGCACGAGAAGGCGATCGCGGCGATCGACGACGGCCGATTCGAAGCCGAAATCGCCCCGGTGACGGTCCGCGACGCCAAGGGCCGCGAGACGGTCGTCGCGGTCGACGAGGGTCCCCGCCGCGACTCCAGCGCGGAAGCGCTCGCCCGCCTGAAGCCGGTCTTCCCGCTCCCCGAGGGCGGGGACCGCGGCGAAGCGACCGAGGGTACGGTCACGGCCGGCAATGCGCCGGGCATCACGGACGGGGCCGCGGCGACGGTCGTCGCCAGCGAGCGCGCCGTCGAACGGCTGAACCTGAAGCCGCTCGCCCGGATCGTCGGCTACGCCCAGGCCGAGGTCGAGCCGAAGTGGCTGTTCCTCGCACCGGTCCAGGGGGTTCGCCGCCTGCTCGACCGGATCGAGCTGCCGATCGAGGCGTTCGACCTCATCGAAATCAACGAGGCCTTCGCCGCGCAGGTCCTCGCCGACGGTCGCGAGCTCGGCTTCGACTGGGACCGGGTCAACGTGAACGGCGGCGCAATTGCCCTGGGCCATCCGATCGGGGCGAGCGGGGCCCGGATCGTCGCGACCCTCCTTCACGAGCTCGCCCGCCGCGAGGGCCGCTACGGCCTCGCGACGTTGTGCCTCGGTGGCGGGGGCTCCGTCGCGGCCGCGTTCGAACGGGTCGGAAGCGCCGTGGCCGGATCCGCGTAGCGACCGCCGGCTGACCGAGCGGACGCCGATGCGGGTCGCGGTTCTCGGGGCGGGCGCCGTCGGGGCCTACTACGGGTCGCGCCTTGCCGGCGGCGGGGCGGACGTCTCGCTCATCGCGCGCGGCCGACACCTCGATGCGCTCCGAGCGGACGGCCTCACGGTCGTCGAGCCTGAGCGAACGAGCCGGCACCGCCTGCCGGCGACCGGCGATCCAGCCGACGTCGGCCCCGTCGACGTCGTCCTCTTCTGCGTGAAGTCGTTCGACACGGATGCCGCCGCCCGCCGGATGGGCCCGCTGCTCGGCGCAGACACCGCCGTGCTGTCGCTCCAGAACGGGATCGACAACGAAGACCGGATCGCGGCCATCATCGGGCCCGATCACGTCATCGGCGGCGCGGCCTACATCCTCGGCTCCATCCGCGAACCGGGCGTGATCGACGCGGCCGGACCGCGGCGGATCGTGATCGGCGAACTCCGGCCGGGGCCGCCGAGCGCTCGGATCCTGGAAATCGTCAAAGTGGGCAATCGCGGCGGCCTTCGGGTCGACGCCGTCGAGGACGTCCGGGTCGCGAAATGGGAGAAGTACACGTTGCTCGTCGCGTTCTCCGCGATGACGGCAGCCATCCGGCTGCCGATCGGGGCGATCCGCGAGGCGTCCGCGGCGGCCGCGATGTTGCGCGCGATCATGTCGGAGGTCTGGTCGGTCGGCCGGGCCATCGGTGTGCCGCTCGCCGACGACCTCGTCGATCGCCAGATGGAACTTCTGCTGAGCCAGGCGGACGAGGCCACGACGTCGCTCTACCACGATCTCGTGACCGGGCACCGGATGGAACTCGAAGCGCTCCAGGGTGCAACGATCCGGCTGGGCCGGGAGACCGGCGTCGCCACGCCGTCGACCGAGGCGGCCTACGCGATCCTCCAGCCGTGGGCGATGCGGAACGAGCGACCAGCCGCCGACCGACGCCCCGTGTCCGCCTGAACCGGCCAGGTCTACACTCGGAGCCATGACCGACACTGCCGCACGATCGTCCGAGGCCGAGACGCGAGACGACGCCCGGACCTACGGCCACTTCATCGCCGGCGAGTGGTGCGATTCGACGTCTGGCGCCACGTTCGAGAGCCGCAACCCGGCCGACGAGCGAGACCTCGTCGGGCGCTTCCAGCAGGGAACCGCCGCCGACGTCGCGATGGCGATCCGGGCCGCCGAGACCGCACTCCCGATGTGGCGCCGAACGCCGGCCCCGAAACGCGGCGAGATCCTCTACCGCTTCGGGGCGCTCATGGCCGAACACAAGGAGCGCCTCGCCCAGGCGATGACCCGGGAGATGGGCAAGGTGATCGCGGAGGCCCGGGGCGACGTCCAGGAGGGGATCGACATCGCGTTCCTCATGGCGGGCGAGGGCCGTCGGATGTTCGGCGACACCGTTCCCTCGGAGCTGCCCGACAAGTGGGCGATGAGCATCCGCCAGCCGATCGGGATCGCCGGGATCATCACGCCCTGGAACTTCCCGATCGCGATCCCGTGCTGGAAGATGATGCCGGCCCTCGTTGCCGGGAACACGGTCGTGTTCAAGCCCGCCTCGGACACGCCCCACTGCGCGGCGCTCCTCGTGGAGCTCATGGCCGAGGCCGGCTTCCCGGCCGGCACGGTCAACCTCGTGACCGGGACCGGCGCCGAGGTCGGCAACGCGATCGTCGAGAGCCCCGACGTCGGGGTCATCTCGTTCACCGGCGCTTCGGCGACCGGCAAGGGCATCGCCGAGCGGGCGGGCCGCCGCCTCAAGCGCGTGAGCCTCGAGCTCGGCGGCAAGAACGCGATCGTCGTGCTCGGCGACGCCGACCTCGACCTGGCGACCGACGGGATCCTCTGGTCCGCGTTCGGCACGACCGGCCAGCGATGCACGGCCGCGAGCCGCGTCGTCGTCGAGCGGCCGGTCCTCGAGCCGCTCCTGTCTCGACTGGAGTCGCGGACCGCACGGCTCAGACTCGGACGGGGCGAGGATCCCGCGACGGACGTCGGGCCGCTCATCAACGGGGCCGCGGTCGAGAAGGTCGCCGGCTACGTCGCGATCGGACGCGACGAGGGCGAGCTCATCATCGGCGGCGAGGCGGCCATCGGCGGCGACCTCGCCCACGGCCACTTCTTCCGGCCGACGATCTTCAGCAACGTCAAGCCGATGGACCGGATCGCCCAGGAGGAGATCTTCGGGCCGATCCTCTCGATCGTGCCGGTCGACTCGTACGACGAGGCGGTCACGGCCGTGAACCAGACGCGATACGGCCTCTCCTCGTCGGTCTACACCCGCGACGCGAACGCCGCGTTCCGGGCGATGCGCGACTTCGAGACCGGTCTCGTCTACGTCAATGCCGGCACAACCGGCGCCGAGACGCACCTGCCGTTCGGCGGCTGGAAGGAGACCGGGAACGGCCACCGCGAGGCGGGCCACGCGGCGCTCGACACCTATACCGAGTGGAAGTCGATCTACGTCGACTTCAGCGGCCGGCTCCAGCGTGCCCAGATCGACAACCAGTGAATGTTCGGGTCGCCCATGGCGGTCGAGGAAGGAGCGCCGCGAGGACCCCGTCCCGGGCTCCCGACATCCGGTGACCGATCGGTCGCCGGGCGCCCACGTGATCGTGCGACGAGCAACCGATGCGGACTTCGAGGCGCTCGTCGAGCTCGATTGGTCGAGCGCCGTCCATCACGTCGGTCTCGACCCCGAGTTCTACCGCCTGCCCGACCGAGCCGACGCCGCGGCGTTCCTGCGGCGGCGGCTCGGCGATCCCGCCCGCGAGGTGCTCGTGGCCGTGGCCGACGGCGAGGTCGTCGGCATGGTCGACGTGACGATCGCCGAGCCGCCCGACCCGGGCTCGATCATCCGCCCGGTCCCGACCGCCGACCTCGGCATCAGCGTCCTAGAAGGCTGGCGGAGCCGGGGGACCGGCCGGTCGCTGATGGCCGCCGCGGAGGAGTCGGCCCGCCGGCGAGGCGCGCGGCAGCTCGTGCTCGACATGTCGTCGGCGAACGGAGGTGCGCTCCGCTTCTACGAGTCGCTCGGGTACGTCACCCACGGACTCCTGCTCCGGCGGTCGATCACATGATGGCGACGTTCGACGACCTCGATTGCCGCGGGTCAGCGGCCCGATGACCGACGCGTCGCCCGCCCGGAGCGGACGCTCCGCCGCGCCCTGGACGGTTCGAGTCGCCAATCTCAGCGCCCGCCACCGCTGGCCGGTTCTCGTCCTGTGGCTCGTCGCGACCATCGGCCTCTTCTGGCTCAGCCTGGCGCTCGGTGGAACGGACGCGGCCGCAGCGGTCACGAACGAGCAGCGCTCGCGGTACGAGGCCGGCGAAGCCGGCGTGCTGTTCAACGCGTCGGGGACCGAGGCGCCATCGCAGCAGTTCCTCCTGATCGTGTCGGGGCCTGCCGGCGCCGCCGACGGTCCCGAGATGCCGGCCGCGCTGCGCGACATGGCCGCCCGCCTGGCCGCCCTCCGCTCGACTGTCGAGGGGCGCGAGGGACCGGTCTTCGACCAGGTCGTGGACCCGACACGGGCCCCGCCCGAGGCCGCCCTCGTCTCCCCCGACCGATCGACGGCCCGGATCGTCGCCCGCGTGCCCGGCGACGGCGACGCGCTCGGGGATCGCCTGGCGCCGGTGCCCGCCGAGGTCGCGGCGCTGCGCGCGGACTACCCGGCGTACCGGATCCATGCCCTCAACAACACGCTCGCCAACGACGAGATCCAGGTCCTCGTCAATCGCGGCCTCGACGAGTCGCTCCGCCTGACGATCCCGCTGACGTTCCTGATCCTGCTCGTCGCGTTCGGCGCGGCCGTCGCCGCGGTCATCCCCCTCGTGCTGGCGGTGACCGCCCTCCTCGCCGCGTTCGGCATCCTCGGGCTCTACAGCCAGCTCATCAGCCCGGTCAGCCCGTACGCCAGCCAGCTCATCGTCCTCATCGGTCTCGCGGTGGCGGTCGACTACTCGCTGTTCATGCTCACCCGCTTCCGGACCGAGCGACGCCACGGGCGGGACCGGCTCGAGGCGATCCATGTCGCGAGCAACACGGCCGGTCGCGCCGTCTTCTTCTCGGGTCTCGCGGTGATGATCTCGATCGCCGGCCTGTTCCTGCTCGACGACCCGCTCTTCCGGTCGATGGCGATCGGGACGATCTCGGTCGTTCTCGTCGCCGTCGCCGGCTCGCTGACGTTCCTGCCGGCCGTCCTGTCGATCCTCGGCGACCGGGTCAACCGGCTGCGCCTGCCGCTCCTCGGCCGCGACCGGGAGGAGGGCAGCGGGCTGTGGGCGGTCGTCGTCCGGGCGGTCATGCGGCGGCCGATCATCGCCGCCGGTCTCACCGCCGCCGTGATGCTCGCCATGGCCTCGCCGGTCCTGCGGCTCCACATGGGGCGGGCCGACTTCGAGGCGTTCCCCGATTCGATCGATGCGGTCCAGGCGATCAACCTTCTGTCGGAGAAGTGGCCGAGCGGCTCGACGCTCGATCTCCAGGTCGTCGTGACCCGGGCCGACGAGCCCGCGACCCAGGCTGCGCTGGCCGAGTTGCCCGGGCGGATCCTCGCAATCGACGGGCTGTCGGGGCCGCCGACGACCGCGCTCTCGCGCGACGGAACGGTCGCTCGGGTCTCGTTCCTCATGTCGGGCGGCGGCAACGACGAGCGGAACCGGGAGATCGTCCGCGAGGTCAGGCGCGACGTCGTCCCCGACGTCTTCGGCTCGCTGCCGGGGGTCCGGGCGCTCGTCGCGGGAGAGGCGGCCTACACGCTCGACATCGTCGACTTCTATGCCGCGGGCATGCCCCTGGTGATGACGTTCGTCCTCGGGCTGTCGTTCTTCCTGCTGCTCGTCGCCTTCCGTTCGATCGTCATCCCGATCAAGGCGATCATCCTCAACCTGCTCTCGACCGGGGCGACGTACGGCGTGCTGGTCTGGGTGTTTCAGGAGGGCAACGGCGCGGAGCTCATCGGGTTCAAGCCGGGCCCGATCGAGTCGTTCGTGCCCGTCTTCATCTTCACGATCCTGTTCGGGCTCTCGATGGACTACCACGTCTTCATCCTGACCCGGATCAAGGAGGCCCGCGATCGCGGCCTGTCGTCGAACGAGGCGGTGGCCCGCGGGATCTCGATCACGTCGGGCACGATCACGAGCGCCGCCGCGATCATGGTCGTCGTCTTCGCGGTATTCGTGACCCTCGAGCTGACGATCATCAAGCAGCTCGGGTTCGGCCTCGCCGTGGCGATCTTCCTCGACGCGACGATCATCCGGAGCGTCCTGCTGCCCGCCTCGATGCGATTGCTCGGCGACTGGAACTGGTGGCTGCCGGGCTGGCTCGGCTGGCTGCCCCAGGTGACGATCGAGGGCGAGGTCGCGGCCGAACCGGAGATCGCGGCGCCCTGAGCGGCGCCGGCCGCCCCGGGGCGCCGACGGCCGAACCCGCCGCTTGACGCTGACGGCAGGACCGATGAGTCCGGCGCTCGCGGGCGGTCTGAAGGGCATGACCAACCGATCCGAAGGAGGGCGATCGTGACCACGACCGCGACGACGACCCAGGCGACGACCCGGACGCTCCAGGTCCCGGGTGCCCGGATCACGTTCGATGTTCGGCGCAACGCCGAGAGCACCGAGCCGATCCTGCTGCTGATCGGATCGCCGATGGGCGCCGCAGGGTTCGGAAGCCTGGCCGCGCACTTCGCCGATCGGACGATCGCCACCTACGACCCCCGCGGAGTCGAGCGCAGCGAGAAGGACGATCCTGCCAGCCCGTCCACGCCCGAGGACCACGCCGACGACCTCCATCGGATCATCACGGCCCTCGACGACGGGCCCGTCGACCTGTTCGCGAGCAGCGGCGGCGCGGTGAACGCCCTCGCGCTCGTCGCCCGGCATCCCGAGAGGGTGCGGACCCTCGTCGCCCATGAGCCGCCGCTCGCGTCGCTCCTGCCCGACCGTGAGGCGGCACTGGCGGCGTGCCGCGCGATCCACGACACGTACCGACGCAGGGGCTGGGGAGCCGGAATGGCCCACTTCATCGCCATCGTGAGCCATGGCGGCCCGCTGACCGACGAGGTTGCAGGCCGGCCGGGTCCGGATCCGGCCCAGTTCGGGCTCCCCACCGACGACGACGGCTCGCGGACCGACCCAATGCTGAGCCAGAACATCATCACCTGCACGCACTTCGAGCCCGACTTCGACGCGCTCCGGGCCGCGTCGACCCGGATCGTCGTAGCGGTGGGTGCGGAGTCGGAGGGGGAGATGGCGAACCGCGGCGCGTACGCCGTCGCCGTGCGACTCGGAACGACACCGGAGGTCTTCCCGAGCAACCACGGCGGCTTCCTCGGTGGCGAATACGGTCAGACCGGCGATCCAGACGGCTTCGCGGCAAAGCTTCGGCAGGTCCTCGCCCAGGCCTGATTCGGGCCGAAACCCGCCGGCCGACCGCCAGTCGGTCGCCGACGCTCAGGGCGCGAAGACGTCGAGGCGATCGGAGGTTGTGAGATCCGGGGCCGGGCCGCCCGCTGCGACGTAGAGGCGACCGCCGATCACGCCGGATCCCAGCCCGTGGCGGCCGCGATCGAGTGCCGGAGCGGACGACCACGTGCTCGTCGCGACGTCGAACACCTCGTGCTCGCGGAAGACTCGCGGCGGTTCGGCGCCCTCGCCACCGACGACGTGGATCCGGCCGTCGAGGACCGCGGCGGTAAGGCCGCCCCGGGCCGTCGGCAGCGGTGGCAGCGTGGTCCACGAATCGGTTGTCGGCGCGTAGCGCTCGAGCGCGTCGACGAGGTCGGTTCCGCGGCCGCCGACGGCGAAGACGGCCCCGTCGACCGCGACGGCGGCAAGGTGCTCGCGGTACGTGGGGAGGCGGGCGAGGTCTCCTTGCCACTCGCCACTCGCCGGGTCGTAGGCCCACGTCGGTGCCTGGAGTGTCAGGCCCTCGATCACCCCGCCGACGACGTAGATCCGGCCGTCGAGGGCGACTGCGGCATGGGCCCGGCGGGCCGTGGGCATCGGGGCGAGGGCCGTCCAGGCGTCGGCCGCGGGATCGTAGCGCCAGGTGTTCGCCCGTGGGGCGAAGCCTGCGACCGCGCCTCCCGTGAGGTAGAGGGAGCCGTCGAGCGCCGTCAGCGCGGCGTGGTGTCGGTGCTCGGGCAGCGGCGCGAGGGTCGTCCACGCGTCAGTCGCCGGGTCGTACGCGACGAGCTCGTCGAGGATCGTGCCGCGCAGGTGGCCGAATCCGCCCGCGACGTAGAGCCGTCCATCGAGGACGGCGGCCGCGACCTCCGAGCGGGCCGACGGCAACGGGGCGGCCGGCATCCAGGATTCGGCGGTGGACGGCGGCGCGGCCGAGGGCGCCGGGGAGTTCGCGAGGGAGGGCTCAGCCGTCGCGCTCGGGGTCGCGGCCGGCCGCTCCGAGCCCGGCACCGCCGGCGGCGACCCCGATTCCGCCGGGTGAACGGTCGCCCCATACGGGCCGCAGCCGGCCGCGACGACGGCCGGAAGCACGCTCACCAATGCCCGGAGTGCCCGCATCGTTCAGGAAGTATCGCGTGGAGCGCTGGCCGGTTCAGCCGTCGTCCCGAGCGCAGCCGCAGCGCGCCCTGGGCGGGCCCATCTCATCAGGTTTGACCAGCCGGAGCATGACTACTGACCCATACACGTCGCCCGTGCGGGCGGGCACGCTTGCATGGCCTCGTAAGATCGCCTTCCGACGCGCGGCCCGGAGGACCAGCCTTGGACATCACTGATCCGGCGGCCGAGAAGATGTTCTCGGAGGCCGCGCTCAAGATCATCCGCCGTCACCGAGCGGACCCTGACGACGCCCGCTACTGCCGAGCCTGCGGCCGGCCGGTCGCGAACTGCGACGTCGTCGCCCTTGCGTCGGTGGTCGCGGCGAACCTGGACGCCGCCGTGACGAAGGTACGATCGGCCCCTCGTGCGCGCGCCGCCGTCCGTCCGTCACGCGTCCGCCTCACCGATCGGGTCGTCGTCAACGGGGCCAGCCCGAAGCCGGCGACCGCCTGACGTCAGCCGCCCGGCTCGGCGGCCGTCACCGGCCTCCCGTTGGCGGGATTTGCGGCGGCTACGGTATCCTCGCGGGCGGGCCGGTAGCTCAATGGCAGAGCAACTGACTCTTAATCAGTTGGTTGGGAGTTCGAGTCTCCCCCGGCTCACCAGACAGGCTCACAACACGGAAGCGACCCCGGACGTCGTCCGCAGCCGCCGTCGTGTCGGGAGTCGAGGCGTTACTCGTTGACGCCGACTCCCTTGCCGTCGCCGCCCGGGTCGCGCCCGTCGAGGATCGGCGGGAGGACGCCCGGGACGCCCTGGGCCGGGTTGTCCTTGTGGCTGTGGTTCGAGGCGAGGAAGATCCCGCTCTCGATGAGCTGGTCGCCGACGCCGTCGCTGTTGAAGTCGAGGTAGACCTCGGCAAAGCCACCCGGCAGGCGGCCGGCCGCGTTGGCCCCGACGAACGACACCTCCCCGGTATTGGGTCGACGATGACGATGCCGCGTTCGCGTGCGCCGTCCTTCTTGCTCTCGTTGACGCAGTGCGCGCCAAGAGCCGTCCCGGCGGTGCGGTGAAGTCCAGTGAGGGTCGGTCGAGAAGTGGCCTCCCGGCTGGTGTTCGCGTTGCGGCAGCGCACCGGGACACGCGGGGCCCACCGACACGCCACGGCGCCGCCGCCAGCGGGCGCCGGGACGAGATTCAGTGCTACGCTTCGGGCGTCCTTGATGGCCGGTCCTGTGAGGCCGGCGTACCGGTCCCGTGAGGCCGGGAAGGAGGCAGATCGGATGTGTCCGCGCGCCCACCGAGCCCATCGGGTCGGTGGCGTTTTCATGTCGGGAGCCGGCGTGTGACCGTGGGCCTCGTCCCGCCACGGCCCCGCCCGAGCTCGATCGTCGATCCGCGCGTCGGCGATCTCGGGCCGGCCCTGCTCGCGCTCGAGGACGGTTCGGTCTTCCCCGGCATCGCCTTCGGTGCGCCGGTCGCCGCCGGCGGCGATCTCGTCGTCAACACGAGCCAGACCGGCTACCAGGAAGTCTGCACCGATCCGTCCTACGCCGGCCAGATCGTCGTCATGACCTACCCCCTCATCGGCAACTACGGACGCCTCGTCGACGACGACCAGTCGCTCCGGCCGTGGCTGCGCGCGCTCGTCGTCGCGAACGCCACGGCAGCCGTCGCCGAGGACGTCCGCCAGCTCGCCGCGCTCCTACGCGACCAGGGCATCCCGGCGATCGCCGGCGTCGACACTCGGGCTCTTGCCCGGCACCTCCGTGCGCATGGCTCGCTCCGGGGGCTCGTCACCGAACCTGGCGCCGTCGATCGCGACGCCGCCGTGGATCACGCCCGCGCCGTCCCGCGCTGGGAGGACCAGGACTTCGTCGGCGAGGTGTCGCCTTCCTCGATCATGGACGTCGGCGGCCACGACGAAGGCGGACCGCTCGTCGGGATCGTCGACTTCGGGCTGAAGTCGAACATCGTCCGGGCGATGCGCCGGCGCGGCGCGCGGGTCCGGATCCTGCCGCACACGATCTCGACCGCCGTGGCCCTCGCCCGGGACATCGACGGACTCATCCTGTCCCCGGGGCCGGGCGATCCGGCCCGCCT
>DASTVH010000060.1:0-4355 GCA_035759195.1 Candidatus Limnocylindrales bacterium | reverse complement strand
CTCTTCCTCTCGCCGATCGCCGGGACCTACGTCGATCGCTGGGACCAGAAGGACGTCATGGTGGTCAGCGACCTGCTGCGGGCCGCCGTGATCCTGCTGATTCCGATGGCCGCCCTGACGAACATCCTGCTGGTCTACCCGCTCGTGTTCGCGGTGACGTCGATCTCGATCTTCTTCCGGCCGGCCCGCGTGGCGGCGCTGCCGCGGATCGTCCGCGACGACGAACTGCTGACGGCGAACTCCGCGATGTGGGTCGGCGAGACGATCGCCGACGTCATCGGCTACCCGCTCGCGGCGGTGTTCGTCGCGTTCCTCGGCTCGGCGCTGCCGCTGGCATTCTGGATCGACGCGGCGACGTACACCGCGTCGGCGGCGTTGATCTTCACGATCGTCGTCCCGCCCGTCCGGGCCGGCGCGGCGGCGGAGGCCGAGCCGTCGAGCGTGTTCGCCGACCTCAAGGCCGGCTACCGCTTCCTCCGCAACGAGGCGACGCTCCTCGCGAACACGCTGCAGGCGACCGTGGCCCAGTTCACGATCGGCGTCCTGACGGCCCTGACCCCGTACTACGCGGCGGGGATCGTCATCGGCCAGCCGATCGAAGAGGAGGCGGCCTACGGCTTCCTGGAGACCGCGATCGGGGTCGGCAACCTGCTCGGTGGCTTCATCATCGGCGTGGTCGGGGCGCGCCTGGCCCGGGGCCGGATGATCATCGCCGGATACGCGGCGTGGGGCCTGTGCGTCGCCGGGCTCGCGCTGACCGGCAACCTCGGGATCGCGATCGGGCTGATGTTCGGCTCGGGCATCGCGAACATGATCTTCGTCATCCCGAGCCAGACGATGTTCCAGGAGCGGACGCCGGCCGACATGCTCGGAAGGGTGATCGGCTTCCGGTTCGCCCTCGTCTTCGGCTCGATGACGATCGCGATGGCGATCAGCGGGATCCTCGCCGAGGCGGTCGGCGTCGGGCCGGTCATCGGCGTGTTCGGGGTCGTGACGACGATCGCCGGCCTGGCCGGGCTCTTCGTGCCTGCGGTGCGTGACGCCTGACGTTCGGTACACTGGCGCCCGCGTGCCCATCGGGCCGCGATCCCCAGGAGAGACGACGACCGGCATGACCGAACCAGACGACGCGCCCGACAAGCCGACGCGGTCCGACGACGAGCCGACCGAACTCGCGGCGGACATCGACGAGGCAACCGATGGCGGGGCCGACGACGAGCTCGACGACGCCGCCGGGGCCGAGGAGGCGGATGCGGCGGCCGAAGCGGAAGAGGCCGCGGCCGACGCGAACGGCGAAGCGGAAGAAGCGGAAGAAGCGGCGGTCGCGGCCGGCACAGGCGCGGCCGCGGTCGGCGCCCAGCGGCAGGTCAGTCGGGCGGTCCCGACCACGACGGCGCTGCCGGAGCGGGCGATCCGGGTCGACGACCGCATCTCGAAGGTCTTCGTGCTCGTGGCGGCCGGCACGTTCGCGCTGATCCTGCTCTACGGGATGCTCTTCGGGATCGGCGGCGCGTTCACGCCCTACGTCTCCCCGTCGCCGACCGCGTCCCCATCGCCGTCGGCCGCGGCGTCGCCGTCCGCGTCGGCGGCTCCTTCCGGGTCCGCATCGGCCGCGCCATCGGCTTCGGGCTCCGCGGCGCCGTCCGCCAGCGCCTCCGCCAGCCCGGCGGCATCACCCTCCTGATCCCGCTGCCTCGCCCCTACCAGTGCCGTGAGCTGGTGAGACATCGGCGGCCGGCGCCGCGTCCTCACGGTCAGGCGGCGGTCGCCCGTAGCAGTGCCATGGGCACTGGCGCGCACGACGGAACGAGCCGGGACGTCCTACCAGTGCTCGTGGCACTGCCGGACACGTCGAAGCGGCGGCGTATCCTCAGGTTCATGAGCGAGGACGCTGAGGCGACCGCCGCAGCCCGCGCCGCGATGGTCGCGACCCAGCTCCGGACGCGCGGCATCTCCGACGAACGCGTCCTGCGGGCGATGAGCGAGCTGCCCCGGGAGCTCTTCGTCCCGGAGCACGAGCGGCGCCTCGCGTACGCCGACGAGGCCCTGCCCATCGCGAGCGGCCAGACGATCAGCCAGCCGTACATCGTCGCCCGGATGACGGAGCTCCTGGCGCCTCGGGCCGGGGACCGCGTCCTCGAGATCGGGACCGGATCGGGCTACCAGGCGGCGATCCTCGCCCTCCTCGGCTGCCAGGTCATCTCGATCGAGCGCCACGCGGAGCTCGCGGAGGCCGCCCGCGAACGGATCCGCGCGGTCGGCCTGGGCGGGGCCGTCGAAGTCCGGGTCGGCGACGGCAGCCTCGGCGATCCGGCCGGCGCGCCGTGGGACGGCATCGTCGTGACGGCCGCTGCACCGGCCGTCCCGGCGCCGCTGCGCGACCAGCTCTCGCCGGACGGCGGCCGGCTCGTCATCCCCGTCGGGAGCCGCTACCACCAGGACCTCATGCTGGTCGTCCGCCGCGGCGGCGAGTGGACCGAACGGAGCGACGGCCCGGTCGTCTTCGTCCCGCTCGTCGGGGCCGAGGGCTTCGCGCCGGACACGGACCGGGCCTGACGACGCCGACGGCACCTGACGAGGCCGGCCGAGCGCCCGCCGCGCCACGTATACTCGGCCGGCCATGACCCACGTCTTCGTCGCGCCTCATCCCGACGACGTCGCGCTCAGCTGCGGGGGCCTGATCGCGAGCCTCCGGGAGCTCGGCCAGAACGTCACGATCGTGACGGTGTTCTCGGGGTCGGGGGGCGCGCTCGATGACGACGGGGAACTGCTGACCGGCTACCAGCGCGAGGCGCTCGGGTTCGGGTCGAAGGCGATGTGGCCCGTAAGCGAGGCGTTCAACCGGTCGCACATCGCCGCCGACGAACCGGTCTATGCCGGCCCCGAGTCGCTCCCGGCATGGGCCGCAACCGACGACCGCCTCGAGGCGACCCAGGCGGACGCCGACGCGGCCGCCAAGCGGTTCTGGCAGCGATCGTCGTGGTACCGCCGGGCGAGCATCCGGAACGAGTCGCTCGCGGGGCAGCCGGTCATCGACGCGCTGCCGACGCAGGGTGCGGTCCTGACCGAGGAGGTCGTCGACGCGGCGGCGGCCGGCGAGCTGATGGCCCGGCGCCGGCTCGAGGACGAGCGGTTCGCCCTGTTCGCCGAGGCATCGATCGTCTTCCTCGACCTGCCCGACGCGGTGTTCCGGGGCTACGAGAACGACGAGCAACTCCTCGATGCACCGCGCGACGACGACGACGCCCCGTTCGAGTTCCTCCGCCGCGAGATCGAGCGGCTCGAGCCCCAGAAGCTCTACCTGCCGCTCGGCGTGGGCAACCACGTCGACCACCAGCTCTGCCGCGAGGTCGGCGTCCGCCTCCTCGCCGAGGGCCGGCGCTGGGTCATGCCGGGTCCCGACTATGCCGGCATCGTGACGTTCTACGAGGACTTCCCGTACGCCTGGTGGGACCGATTCGGCAGCCTGGGCGACCTGCCGCCCGGCGCCTTCGACGGGCTGCCGGCCGACGTCGCGATTGCACCCGAATTCGCCGACATCGGCGACCAGCTCGAGCGCAAGATCACGGGCATCACGCTGTATGAGAGCCAGCTCGAGCGGCTGTTCGGCGGGACGGCCGACATGGCCCGGCAGGTTCGAGCTTATGCCCGCAAGATGGCCCTCCTCGGCGGCGGCGGCAGCGCGGCAGAACGCTACTGGGCGACGCGGCCGGCCTGACGGCGATGACCCGCCCCTGGACGACCCGCGACGCGGTCGTTCTCGCGGCTGGTCTCCTCGCCGGACTCGTGATCCGGGCGCTGCTGCTTCCAACGCCGGGCCTGGCCGGCGACCTGAACGAGTTCGCGGGCTGGATCCACGTGCTCGCCACCGAGCCGTTCGGGCGAGCCTACGACATCGACCTCACGTTCCCGCCGGTCATGGTCTACGTCTGGGGCGCGCTGGCTGCGGTCGAGCCGGCCTTCCGAACAGTGACCGACGCATCCGATCCGGGTATCCGGGTCCTGCTGAAGCTTCCGCCGACGATCGCCGACCTCGGTCTCGCGGCGGGCGCTCTGTTCGCCCTGCGATCCCGGCCGACGTGGGCCGTCGCCGCGGGCCTCGGGGTGTGGCTCCACCCGGCGGTCATCGACGCGTCGGCGCTGTTCGGGCAGTACGAGTCGATCTACACGCTCTTCGCACTCCTCGCCTTCCTTCTCGCGGTAGCCGACCGACCGGGGCTCACCGCCGTCGTCCTCGCGTTCGCGGTCATGACGAAGCCCCAGGCGCTGCCGCTGCTCGTCCCGTTCGCGGCCTGGTACCTCGCCCGCTTCGGACCGCTCGGGACCGCTCGGTTCGCGGCGATCGGGGCGGCGAC